>DASYOJ010000098.1:0-13487 GCA_036007925.1 Candidatus Nanopelagicales bacterium | reverse complement strand
AGCTGGAGGGCGCTTTGCGCCGACGTGGGTATCTGGTTATCCAAGGCGTTGATGCCGCTCCACATTTCATCGATACCGAAGACTTCCATCGCCGCTAGAGCGGCGCGCACTACCTGCTCAGCGGTGGCGCCGGTTTCCTCGATCGCACGGAACACGAAGGTGATGCCGCCAACATTCAGAAGTCGGTTGGTGACCAGCGTATTGATGATCTGCGCGCGCAACGGGTGCGCGGAAATACCCTGGGAGAATTGCTCCCGCATCACTGTCGGGAAGTACTCCAGCAAAATTCGTTCGAACCACGGGTCATCGGCGAGAGTGGTCTCGTTGAGTTCGGCCAACAGCGCGATCTTGGCGTAGGCGAGCAGCACCGCAAGTTCGGGTGAGGTAAGTGCTTCGCCAGCCGCGCGGCGCGTGGCGAACTCTTCGTCGTCGGGTAGGAACTCCAGCGCGCGGTCCAGGATCCCCTCGTGCTCGAGGTGGCGGATCATCCGCTGGTGGACGGTGACCAAGGACTGCGCGCCGCGGCGGGCGTTGCCGAGAACCACGTTTTGGTCGTAGTTGTCCTGCAACACCGCGTGGGCAATCTGGTCGGTCATCGACTGCAAGAGTTCCTCGCGCTTGGCGGCCTCGAGGCTGCCTTCGCGGACGGCGAGATCGAGGGCGATCTTGATGTTGACCTCGTGATCGGAGGTGTCCACGCCGGCGGAGTTGTCTATTGCGTCGGTGTTGAGTCTCACGCCGTGGCGGGCGGCTTCGATGCGGCCGAGTTGGGTGAGACCGAGGTTGCCGCCCTCCCCCACGACCTTGATCTTGAGTTGGTGGCCGTTCACGCGGGTGGCGTCGTTGGCTTTATCTCCGGCGTCGGCGTTGGTTTCGGTTTGCGATTTCACGTAGGTGCCTATGCCGCCGTTCCACAGCAGATCGGCTGGGGCCTGCAAGATCGCGTGGATGAGTTCAGCCGGGGTGAGGGATGCGGTGGTTTCGGGGATGCCGAGGGCATCCTTCATCTGCGGGGTGAGCGGGATGGACTTCAGCGAGCGGTTGAACACGCCGCCGCCTTCGGAGATGAGATCGGTGTTGTAGTCCGCCCAGGAGGAGCGCGGAAGGTCGAAGAGTCTTTTGCGTTCCGCGAAGGACGTTGCGGCGTCCGGGTTCGGGTCGATGAATACATGGCGGTGATCGAACGCGGCGATGAGTCGAATGTGTTCGCTCAGCAGCATGCCGTTGCCGAAGACGTCGCCGCTCATGTCGCCGATGCCGATGACGGTGAAGTCCTGGGTTTGGGTGTCGATGTCGAGTTCACGGAAGTGCCGCTTGACCGACTCCCACGCGCCTTTGGCGGTGATGCCCATGGCCTTGTGGTCGTAGCCCACCGAGCCGCCGGAGGCGAACGCATCACCGAGCCAGAAATCGTGTTCGGCGGCGATCTCGTTGGCGAGGTCGGAGAAGGACGCAGTGCCCTTGTCCGCGGCGACTACGAGGTAGGGATCGTCGCCGTCGTGGCGGACGACATCGGGCGGCGCGATCACATCGCCGTTCTTGAGGTTGTCGGTGACCTCGAGCATTGCGGAGATGAACTCGCGATAGGACGCGCGGCCTTCCTTCGCCCAGCCTTCGCGGTCAGCGGTGGGATCGGGCAGCCGCTTGGCGAAGAAGCCGCCCTTCGCACCGACCGGGACGATCACCGCGTTCTTGACTTCCTGCGCCTTCACCAAGCCGAGGATCTCGGTGCGGAAGTCCTCGCGGCGGTCGCTCCAGCGCAATCCGCCGCGGGCCACCGGGCCAAAGCGCAGGTGCACGCCTTCTACCCGGGGTGAGTAGCACCAGATCTCGAACTTCGGCTTGGGCAGCGGCAAGTCGGGAATGGATGCGGGCTCGAGTTTGAACGCAACCGAGCAGCGTTCGTCGCCGGTCAGCGAGATGGCATAGAAGTTCGTGCGCACCGTGGCGCGGATGAGGGTGAGGTACTGGCGCAGGATGCGATCGGCATCCAGGCTCGGCACAGCTTCTAGGGCCTGTTCGATGCGTTCGACGAGGCGGTCTTCGGTTTGTTGCCGGTTGCCGGTTGCTTCGGGGTTGAAGCGGGCTTCGAAGAGTTCGATCAACAACCGGGAGATCTCTGAGTGATCGAGTACCACCTGCTCGAGGTAGCCCTGACCGAAGGTGGAGCCGATTTGGCGTAGGTAGCGCGCGTAGGCGCGGATGATCATGGCTTGGCGCCAATCCACGCCCGCGGTGACAACGAGTGCATTGAAGGTGTCGATGCCGCAGCGGCCATCCCAGCAGGCGCGGAAGGCTTCACAAAAACGCGCGAACAGTGAATCGAAATCGCGCACGGCGGTCTCGGGCAACGTGACACCGAAGTCCAAGATGCGCGCTGGCGGCCGGTTGGTGCGGTTGATCTCGTAGGGGTGTTCGTCGATCACGTCCACACCCAGGCGCTGCAGGATCGGCAGCACCTGGGTCAGCGGCATCGCCTTGCCGACGCGCATGACGGTGAAGCGCAATTCACGCGAATCGCTGACCACGGGCGCGTAGAGCTTGAGGTTCAACTCCGCTGGTTCGAGCTGTTCGATCGCGAGGGTGTCGTCGACACCGGTGGATGGTTCGAAATCCTCTTTATAGGACTCGGGGAAGGCGTCGTCGTATATCTTCAGGAGGGCAACGGCCTGCGCCTCCCCCACGCGATCGATGAGCAGGCGCGCGTACTCATCGGTCCAGGATCGGGTGGCCGCGGCAACGCGTTCTTGCAGATCGGTCTCGTCATACGCCGGGATACCTTGGCCCACCGGCACGTGCACCACGTAATGCAAACGTGCCAGAACCGACTCGGTGACCCGCGTGGTGAACTCCACCGACGTCCCACCGAATGTTTCCCTAAGAATTGATTCGATCTTCAGGCGCACAGCGGTCGTGTAACGGTCGCGTGGCAGATACACCAGACACGACAGGAATCGGCCGTAGTCATCGGGGCGCACGTAGAGCCGCGTTTGCCGCCTTTCTTGAAGATGCATGACCGACTCGGCGAATTGCGAAAGAAGTTCGTCTTCGATCTGGAAGAGTTCGTCTCTCGGGTAGGTCTCCAGAAATTGCAGCAGGTCCTTCGCGCTGTGCGATCCGGGAACGTAGTCCAACGCCCGCATTACGTAGTCAAGCTTGTCGCGCAAGATCGGTACATCGGCAACCGAATGGTTATAGGCAGAAGCGGCATACAGACCCAGGAATCGACGTTCCCCGATCACATTGCCGTCGGCATCGAATCTCTTGATACCGATGTAGTCCATGTACGCGGAGCGATGCACGGTTGAACGCGAGTTGGCCTTGCTTAGAATGAGTAGATTCGGCTCCCGGGCCTTACCGCGAACAGCCGGGGGCAAGATCGCGAAGGACAACGAGACCGCGTCATCCGCGTGCCCAGGCTGTGTTGCTTGGCGCAAGATGCCAAGACCGCTTGCCGGGACCGGGCGCAGCGCGTCCTCACCGTCCACGTTAATGAGGTCGTATTCACGGTATCCGAGGAAAGTGAAGTTGTTGTCGGCTAGCCATTGCAGGAGTGCCCTGGTCTCGTGGACGTGATGGGAATCGACACCTGTCGGGGGGTGCTGGTTCAGTTCGTGCGCGATTCGCTGGGCTTGATCACGCATGGAATGCCAGTCGCTTACAGCTTTGCGCACATCGGCAAGAACTCGGCGCGTTGAATTGATTAAAGGTTCGAGATCGTCGGAAACGAAATCCCGTTCGACTTCGATACGCATCCACGATTCGACATCCGCTGCCGGTGGAGCTTGGTCAACATCAATATCGAGCACCTCGATGAGTACCCCGTCGCTGTCGCGTCGAACCGCGAACTGCGGATGCACGATTAGGTGCACATTGCGGCCCGCATGCACCAAGTTAGCCGTGACCGAATCGACGAGGAAGGACATGTCATCGGTGACGATCTCGATGACCGAGTAGCCCACGCCAGCAACGTCAGGTGTCCAGCCGCGGACCAGCGCCTCTCCTGGCTTGCGGACACTCGCCCATTCACGCATCGAGGACAGCTCGGCGACCATCTGGGGCACCTCGTGACCAGCGAATTCTTCGTCGGACAGGTACCGATAGAAACGGGAGGCAAAGGCCCGCTGCTCATGGTTGCCGTGCAGCGCGAGGGCCTCCCGCCACATCGAATCCGCGATGTCGGTCACAGCTTCGGCCCCTTGTTTATCGACTCGACCATGGTTGACGTCCGTCGCCTACGGTAGACCCGTACCGATCCGTTGAGTTCCGTTCGGGAAAGAAGGCGCGTCATGTCCCAAGAATTCACCTACCGACAAACTTTCGAGGGGGATCCGGTCTCGGTTTTCACCATGCTGCGGGACCCGGAATATGTTCAAGCCAAATGCGCAGCCACCGGCTCCCTCGAAACGACCGCGGAGGTAACGCAGGCCGGCGACGGATCAGTGACGATCGTGTCCACACGAGTGTTACCGGCGCAGGTACCCGCGGCAGCTAAGAAGTTCGTGGGCGAGACGATTTCAGCCACCGAGACCCAGGAATGGTCGCCAGCGGGGACTGACGGTTCGCGCACGGCAACGGTGCAGGTGGACTTCAGCGGTCCGCTCGGTTTCACCGGCACCTTGCGTTTGCACCCGGCCGGGCACGGCACCGAAGTGGTAACCGAAGGGATCTTCAAGGCCTCGGTGCCGTTCGTCGGCGGGACTATTGAATCCGAAGCCGCGAAGCAGACCGAGCGGTACTTGGGTGCCGAAGAGCGCGTAGCGGCGGAGTGGACCCGCGACTGCGATTAGCCGGCTAGTTGTTCGCTGAACTCGCGTTCCCATGCTTGCGCGCTGGTGCGTAGGGAGGTGTCAAGCACCCGTCGGCGGCGCGAGGCGTCCATCAGATTCGAACCGATGGCCTCAAGGTCTTGCGGGCCAGGACCGAGGGCGTAGACCTGGGTTCCTGCCGAGCGCACAACGGCCATTTCCTCGCGGCAGGTCTTGGTGACCTGGCGTCGCCACTGGCGCTCGAGTCGGGCCGAGATGCCCGTGGGTTGATCCAGCTCGAAGGAAACCATCGGTGCGATGACGTACACCTCATCGAGTCCGGCGTGTGCCACCACATCAACAGAGGTGGCAGACACTGCTCCCCCGTCCACATACATGCGTCCGTCGATCTCCACGGGTTGGAACCAGCCGGGGATCGCGCATGAGGCCATGACCGCACTCGACAAGGGGGCAACGGGCGCACCGGGGCGACCGAAGACAACCCGGTGGCCATCGGTGTAGTCCATTGCCACGACCCACAGGTCCGGATGGGCCGACCATTCCCCAAAGGGCGTGACGGCGTCGATCAGATGGCCGACGCGTTCCAGCGATCGTCCACCCTCGGGCAGGAACGCCGAAAGCAACGCGGTGGCTGGCAACCCACGGATATTGCGCAAACCGGAGCGGATCAGTGCCGGTGATCCCGGGCCGCGCAAGCGTGGGACCCCCGGGCGCCCACCGCCGGTAGCACGGTCTGGATCCCATTCATAGCCCGCCAGCGGTCCGGACTCGACTACTTCATCGCGGTAATGGGTGATCAATTCCCCAGTGCTGACCCCGCAGGCGACGAGCGAGCCCAGCACCGAACCCGCGCTGGTGCCGACGATGATGTCGACCTCCGCGGGGTCTAGCCCGGTCGCCTCGCTCCACGCGGCGAGGGCTCCTACCGCCCAGGTGCCGCCGAGCACGCCGCCGCCACCGAAGACCAAGCCTCGGCGCTTCGGTCTCGCACTCGTATCAGGACTCATCCGGCGTCCGCTCGACCGGGGATGATGCGTAAGCCGGTCTCCTTCGCAGCGGCGGCTTTGAGTTCATCCAAGGAGGCCGCCAAGCCGTCAACCATCACGCTGACATCAGCGAGCGCATCATGGTCGGCTGCCAATCCAACAAAGACCGAACCGCGGTAAGACATCAGACCAATACTCAGGGCTTGCCCATGCACGAGCGAGGAAAACGGATAGGCCGCAATCAACTCGCTGCCGGCCGCATACAGCGCGCGCTGCGGCCCGGGCACGTTGATGATCGACACGTTGTAGGCGCGACGCGAAAGACTCGCACCCACGCGCGATCCCAGCGCGTGCAACGTGGATGGACCAAAACCGGCCATGCCCGAAAGGGCCTCAGCACCCACGAATCTCTCGGTGGATCGTAAGTCACGCATGTGGAAGGCGATCTGGTGCAACCGGACGATGGGATCAGACTCACCCACCGGCAGGTCAATCAAGAACGCGCCGACTTCACTGGTGGTCGCGGGTGCGTGCCGCGACGGGTCGGTTGTTTGGATGCTGACCGGCACGAGCGCTCGCAAAGTTGCGGAAGCATCGAGCACCCGGCCGCGGTTCATCAGCCAGTCACGAAGGGCACCGGTCACCACCGTCAGGACGACGTCATTGACGGTGCCCACACTCGATCCACGCACTTCACGAAGATCCGCAAGGGAAAGCTGCGTCGTTGCGAAGCGTCGCTGCGCCCCGATGCGGGTGTTCAGTGGGCTGTCCAAAGGTGCGCGCAACAGCGAGCCCACCGAGCGCACTATCCCTACTCCGGTGTCCTTCATCCAGGTCGTCACCGATTCCGCAGCAGAACCAAGGTCCCGGGCGGCACCGGTCGCGACATCCCAGGCAACTGTCGGTCGGGTCAGTGCGCTAGTTAACGCCGCGGCGATCAGCTCGACGTCGCTTGGTTCTGGGCGCGGGTTCCACGCATAGGGGGTGTCTTGGGGAACATCGGGGGTGGTGTCGAGCATCACTTGGGCGATATCGATGGCGCTGGATCCCCCGACAAGTACCTGGTGACTCTTGGTGACCACCGCGAAGCACCCGTCGTCGAGGCCTTCGATCAGGTACATCTCCCACAACGGGCGGTCGCGGTCCAACGGGCGCGCCATCAACCGTCCGACGAGTTCCTCGAGTTGGGCACGGCTTCCCGGTTGCGGAAGCGCCGATCGGCGCACGTGGTAAGCGACATCGAAACCGGGATCATCGACCCACACAGGTCGCGACAGTCCTCCGGGCACTTCGCGAAGCCGCTGTCGGTACCGCGGCACATGGGCGATCCGATTGCGGATGAGGCGCACCAGGCGTTCGTGGTCGAATCCACTTTCCGGTGGCTGGAAAATGGCAACGCCCCCGACATTGCGCGGGGTTTGGGCATCCTCGGCGAACCACAAGGCGGCATCGAGACCATCGAGACGATCCATATGCAGCCCCCTTTCCGAGTGCCCTTTAGTTTGACACGCCCGCCCGGCTCACGCGGACATAGCCACTGACCCGTACTCTTTCGATGTGAGCTTCCCCTCGCTTCCTCTTGGCGCGCTTGCCGCCGCGCTAACCCTGACTGTGCTGGGCGCTCCCTCAGCGACTGCATACGGCGATGTGCCCTCGCAACGGGCTACCCAAACTTCTCAAACCAGTCTGGGCGCCTCCGCGCCGACGACAAAGCGTGCCGTTCCCGTGCCGCCGCGCAAAGTGAAGAAACCCCGCCCGGCCACCCGCACCGCGAAAGCTAAGAATGTGCCGGATATGCCGATGGACGGTGGCACCGGCCGCCGGATCATCTACGACAAATCGTTGATGACCGTCTGGGTGATGAACAAGGACAACGAAGTGGTGCATCGGTTCCCGATCGTTGGGCGTTGGGATCGACCGGTCGCCGGCGAGTACGAGATCTACTCCAAGTCTGAGCGCAGCGGCAATCCGAACTCACGTGTGACCTTCGATCACATGACGAGGTTCGCGTACGGCAACGACGGCAAGACACCGATTGGATTCCACAGCATTCCCTTGTACTACGACGGCAGCATGATGCACGGGATAGATCAACTGGGCTTGCCTATTGCCAGCGGCGGTTGCATTCGCATGCACGAAGACGACGCCGAGACGCTGTACGAATGGGCCTCGATCGGTGACCGCGTGGTAGTACTCGCCTCTCCCTGAGGACTCTCACCGAGTGAGATCCCGCGCAAGGCGCGTAAAGGATCGCCGCAGCCGCATTGTTGCGGACACTTCGCTTAACAACGCTCCCTTGCGCACGCACGCCTGAACGCCGCTGTCTTCACGCAGTTGCTCGACCGGCAATGGCATTCCTGCGTCCAGGAGGGCATCTGCCACGCGCTTGGCTGCTGACTTGTCGGCTTTACTGGCGCGATTGACCAAAACACGGATGGTGGAACTGTCGATTGATTTCGTAATAGCCGGTAGTTGATGGATGAGCCGCAATATTGCTACCGGTTCAGGTCGAGTAACGACCACCGTGAGATCACTGGCCCGAAGCGCACTCACCGTGGCCGTATCGCGCTCCTGCCCGGTAGCGAAAGGATCATCGACAGCAGGTGTGTCGAGCAGCGTTCCGGCATCGACGACCACCTGGTCGAAATGCTGGGCGCAGGCGGCCCAGATCCGATCGAGAGCGCTTGCTCGGGCGGTGTTCCAACGATCCGGTGATCCGATCCCGGTCAGCACCCACAGCCGTTCGGTTAGTTTCCGGCACGAGGATCCCAGTGAGCGTGCATCGAGCGCGCCTTGATCGGCGTAGCGGGCAGCGAGTAACAAGCCGCTGACGTCTTCGGTGATGCCCACCGTCGCGGCCAGTGACGGGGCGATGGTGTCGGCGTCGATCAAGCAGACCCGCTCGCCTGCCTGCGCCCATGCTTCGGCCAACCCGAGCGCGACCGTGGTCCGCCCGGGCGCGCCAGGCGGGCCCGTCACAACCACGATGCGACCGCGAACACCGGCCCTGGCCGCCTTCGAATCGTTTGCCGGGGCGCCACCTTCTGATCGCATGTTCACCTGTGTGGTCGATGTCGCTGATACCGGTGCGGATGCAGACGTCAAAGCAGTAACGAGTTGATCGCGGGCATCACCACTACGCATATCGATCACCTGGTCCACTCCCCACGCCTGTGCGCGGGCCATGCCGGCTTCGTCATCGATCACGGCGATGATCCGCCCCGATCCGGCCCGATCAATACTGGCCACGATGTCCGCACCCAAACGCGGTACCGCGACATCCACCACGATCGCGGCCTGCGGCTCGAGTTCGGCAGCCGCCAGCAGGTCCGCAGCTTCGAGGCACCGTCGCACAACCGTGCACCCAGCCGCTGCTACCGAAGAAATCAACTCAGCTTCATCACGCCGACTCGGCGTACACCAGATGACGCGGGTCATGACGCCTCCTGGGCCCGGACATCGCTGGGTGGATCCACCACTTGGCTGTCAACCGGCACGCGCACCAGATCCACCGCACCGATGCGTCCGGCACGCACCACGTCGGCCACCAGTTGCGGATCCACCGCCACTACCACAGCCATCTCGCCCCCGACCCCCAAGGAATCGGCGCCCACTTGCTCGACGCTCACTTCCGAAAGGACCAGCGTCGGTTCCAGTGACGCGCCCGAGGACCCGATTACCGAATCGGCCGCGGGGGTGGACCAGATATCAACGACGTCTCCAGGCGCCAAACCGACCGGGGCGTGCAACGGATCCACGCCAACGGTCACCGTACGAGTGGGGCCTTGGTCACCGGTTCCCAACGCTGAGCGGGGCAATAGATCACCGGCGGCCACCGGCACCCGCAAGGTGCCGGCGGGTTGTTCGGTCACCGGCACGTAGTCACCCGATGCATCGCCCAGAGCAACCGTGACCGGGCGCAGCGCCCACTGCTGGGATCCCACGGACAGATCGCGCTCGGCCTGCCAGACGGCAATCGTGTCTGATCCTTGGGACAGCACCCGAGCGCCGACGAACATCGAGGCGATGAGAAGCCCGACACCGAGCCACAAGCGCACATCGCCCCACCGCGGCGACCGGAATCGCACTGCTCGCGGTGGTTCGACCATGCCCTCGCTGCGCGTACCGGGGGAAGGCTTGCGGAATTTGTTCCATAACGCTGTACCCATCGACGTTCTCCTTCGTGACGCACCCACCGTGGAAGCGCTGCGCTCTCAGGGTGACCGAGGACGAAGCGCGACGCGAATGACTATCCACAGGCACGGACATTCACCCTGCGTTTTCCACAATCGGCGGTGGCCGCTTGATTACTGGGAACCATTTGGGACGATGCCCCGGTGACCGCTCGATTCCTGACACTGGCCGATGTGGCCGAGACGCTCAACATCTCGGCCTCGCAGGCCTACGCCCTCGTGCGCTCAGGAGACCTGCCGGCGATCAAAGTGGGCGGGCGCGGGCAATGGCGGGTGGAAGTCTCGGCCCTAGAGGAATACATCACCCGGATGTACGACCAAACCCGCTCGTTCATCGAGCACAACCCGGTTCCCGAGGAGCCCTCGGCCGTCGACACCTAGGAAGTGCTGCTTGCCGCAATGCTAAGAGCGGGCAAACGCACATCGACGACCGCCGACCAAGCGATCACCACCTCACCGCCCTCGTCGATGACGGCGATGTGATCGTGGCCCACCCAGGAGAGTCGGCCGGTAAGTACCGTGTGCGCGATCAGCATTGAGACGCTCACCTGACGTCCCAGAAAATCGCGTACAGCAGTTCGCCAATTCGATACGAAGCCGATCGATTCATCATCGAGATGCACACTTCGTGGAAGACCGGTGATCGCGGCAATCGCGTGCCCAGGCACCAGGTGATGCACCTGCGCTTCGTGCACGATCACGTGATCGACATTGCCTACTACAACGGCCCCACGCACCAGCGAACCGTCGCGCAGGTGCACGCGAACGGACTCCGATTCCCGTAGGGCTTTGAGTCGATCGGCCAAGGTAACCGCCGCCATCTCCGCTACGACGAGCCCTCGCGCCTCTTCGTGAACCTGTGCGTCCTGCTCCGATTGCACGACAGCCGATGCTTCCCACCAATGCTCCGGTACCGGAAGTTGACCCGCGAAGCTCTCCTTCGGTCCATCGTCTCGCCCACCCATGCCAGCGTCATTCCCGCGCGCAGGAAGTTTCACACCTCGAAGTTGGGCCCTCGGAGCAGGTTTGACCGGCCCACAACCCGGGAACACCTGCTTCGTCCGACGGCCGAGTGCACGGCCCCCAGCCCGGACAGGTGTCAGTGCGGTCTTGACACGGCAGCATCGCCTGAGGCGATAATGGCGCGTCACATGACAGCAAACTGCATCAAATAAAGGTAAACAGCGCCAAATACGGGTGTGGGTACGAAAGGGTCGAGACCATGACAACAGCATTCGAATCTGTGGAAAAGGTGCAAACAGCGCCGGAGGCGGCCCAGGAGGCCAGTGCCGTAGGCACCCGCGAGGACCGTCCGCGGCTCCGGGTTATCGAGGGATACGGTCGCCGCGAGGGGCCCCACCAGATGGCCCTACCCCTGCAGTGGCAGGTCGACGGAATGCCAGCAGCGCCCCCGGCTCCGGGCTACTTGCGCGTGGTTCGCGATGCCGACGAGCAAGCTGAACTCGCGGCCAGCGCGCGAGAACGCCCGCATCCGGTTGCCTGGACTGCCCAAGTGGCGCGGGTGATCTACGAGGTCGCCCAGGGCGAACGCCCAGCTGCGCAACTACGCCGACACGTGGCACGGGATCAACTCGCGACCCTGGCCATCCGGGGCCGGTCTTTCGCCCGACACCCGGCGGCCCGCAGCGCGCGGGGCATGTCCCGGCTTCGCCAGGTGCGCGCGGTGCGCTGCTGCATGGTGGCACCAGGAATCATCGAAGCCTCCGCCGTGATCGTCGGCGCCGCGCGCTCGCACGCGGTGGCGCTGCGCCTGGAAGCCCAGCCGGATTCGTGGTTGGTCACCGCGGTCGAGTTCCGGTGACAACCCGAGCGCTTGGTCGGTGCCTTAGCGGCGCTTCTTCGAGGCGTTCTTACTTTTCCGGCTCGACCGTTCTGCTCGGCGTCGCTCCGCGCGTGAGGCATTCGGGTCGACTTCCACGATCCCGTCTTCCTCGCTATCCATCTCACCGTGCATAACCCCACCGCTTTCATCCGGTGCGGAATACTCCATGTGCTCTGGGCGGCTCGGCTCCAAGCCTTTGGCTTCGATGCTCGGGTGGGTCTCTTGCGCGGCCGGCTGCCCGGCACCGGAACTCACCGCGGCCGCGATCGAGGCACCCACAGCGCTCGTGGATAAGTCTTCGAGGCCTTCGATTTCTTCGGCCACTTCCGCAGCCACCTGCGGTTTGACTTCCACTTCCACGTTGAAGGCGTACCCGACCGTCTCCTCCTTGATCGCGTCCATCATGGCCGTGAACAAGTCGTATCCCTCGCGCTGGTACTCCACGAGCGGGTCGCGCTGGGCCATGGCACGCAGACCGATGCCATCACGCAGGTAGTCCATCTCGTATAGGTGCTCACGCCATTTGCGATCGAGCACCGTCAAAATGACCTTACGTTCCAATTCGCGGGCTACTTCCTCACCGAGTTCTTCTTCTCGACGGTCGTAGGCACGCTGCGCGTCCTGTATCAAAGTTTGCGCCAAGAAGTCCGCTGACAATCCCGCGCGGCCACCGCCAGATTCCTCTTCGACTTCCTCAACCGTCACCGAAACCGGGTAAAGCTGCTGCAATGCCGTCCACAGGGTGTCCAGATCCCAGTCCTCGGGGTAGCCATCGGCAGTGGCGTTGTCCACGTAACTTTGAACGGTCTCGGTGATGAAGGAGCGCAGTTGATCTTCGATGTCCTCACCCTTGAGCACGCGGCGCCGCTCGTCATAAATGACAAGGCGTTGACGATTAAGAACGTCGTCGTACTTCAAGACATCCTTGCGGATCTCGAAGTTCTGCGCCTCCACCTGGGTCTGGGCGGAACGAATCGCGTTGGTGACCATCTTGGCTTCGATGGGGACGTCATCAGGCACGTTGAACCGGCGCAAGAAAGAATCGACCATCTCGGCTTTGAACAACCGCATGAGGTCGTCTTCCAAAGACAGGTAGAACTGCGATTCACCAGGATCACCCTGACGTCCGGAGCGTCCCCGCAGCTGGTTGTCGATGCGGCGTGATTCGTGACGCTCGGTGGCCAGGACGTACAAGCCTCCGAGGGCGACAACTTCATCGTGCTCGGCCTTGACCGCATCTTGGGCGTCCATCAAAGCCTCAGGCCAGGCGGCTTCGTAGCGTTCTGGATCTTCGGTGGGAGAAAGGCCCTTTTGCGCTAACGCTGCGGTGGCCATGAACTCCGGGTTGCCGCCGAGCATGATGTCGGTGCCGCGACCGGCCATATTCGTGGCAACCGTCACCGCGCCCCGGCGGCCGGCCTGCGCGACGATCGCGGCTTCACGCTCGTGGTTCTTGGCGTTCAAAACCTCGTGCGGAACTCCGTTCTTCTTCAGCTGCGCCGACAAGTACTCGGACTTCTCCACGCTGGTGGTGCCGATCAAGACCGGCTGACCCTTGTGGTGACGCTCCACCACGTCTTCGACGACGGTGTCGAACTTCGCGGCGGAGGTTCGGTACACCAGGTCCGGTTGGTCGATCCGCACCATGGGGCGATTGGTGGGGATAGGCACCACGCCGAGGTTGTAGATCTGGTTG
>DASYOJ010000097.1:0-39497 GCA_036007925.1 Candidatus Nanopelagicales bacterium | reverse complement strand
TGCTCGGCCATGTCAACGGTCTCATCGAAGACCACTATTCCCCCATGGCCGATCATCCCGCCTGCCTCAGCCAGGGTCTCGTAGCCCATAGGTACGTCGAGTCGATCGGCCGGTAGGTAGGCCCCCAGGGGCCCACCGATCTGCACGGCCCGCACCGGGCGCCCCGACAAGGTGCCACCCCCGAAGTCCTCGATCAGCTCCCGAGCACTGACACCGAACGCTGTCTCCACGATGCCCCCGCGCGCGATATTCCCCGCCAACTGGAAGACCTGGGTGCCCTGGGACTTTTCGGTGCCCAACGCCGCAAATGCCTGCGCTCCACGGGCCATGATCGAGGGCACACTTGCCATCGTCATGACGTTGTTGATGACCGTTGGCGTGCCGAACAAGCCTTCGGTGGCCGGTAACGGTGGCTTCACCCGGACCATGCCCCGCCGGCCCTCAATGCTCTCCATCATTGCGGTTTCCTCACCGCAGACGTAGGAGCCGGCTCCCACATAGACCTCGACATCAAAGGACAGGTCCGAGCCGAGGATTCCGTCGCCAAGCCAGCCGCGTTCGCGGGCAATATCCACGGCCTGCTCGAGTACCGCAATCGCATCGGGGTACTCCGAGCGCAGGTAGACGATCCCCCGATCCGCGCCAACGGAGTAGGCCGCGATTGTCATGCCCTCCAGCAGACACAACGGGTCACCTTCGATGAGCATCCGATCGGCGAAAGTCCCGCTGTCGCCTTCGTCGGCGTTGATGCAGATGTATTTGTGCGCGGGGGCACTCGCTGGATCACCCGCGTGCGGGCATGGAGGCGTCTGAGCAACAGTGCGCCACTTGATACCCGCTGGGAAACCAGCACCACCGCGACCACGCAGACCCGAATCGATCACAGCACCGACGACATCCTCGGGTGAGAGATCCAGCGCAGCCTTCAGCCCGGCCATGCCACCGTGGGCGAGGTAATCGTCCGGGTCCAGCGGATCGATGACACCCACCCGTTCGAAGACCCAGCGATCTTGCTTGGCTAAGTACTCGAGTTCGGCGACGACGCCGAGGTAGGTATCGGCTTCGGGCTGCAGACGGTCGTTCATCACATCGTCTGCCGTCACATTCGACCACCCGACTCGGGACTCACCGGGGCTACTTGCGCGTTCCACGAGCGGCTCGAGCCAGAGCATTCCGCGGCTACCAGTCCGCACCACGGCATCGCCGCGCTCGGTCAACGCAGCAGCAACATCGTCAGCCCCGACCGATCGGGCCGCAGCATCTTGGGGGACGTACCAGATCGTCATACGTGCTCCTGCCTCGATTGCCCACGAACAACGGCTTCAAGCCGCTCGGTGGTGACTCGGCCAAGTAACCGATCGCCCACCAGCGCTGCCGGCCCCAGCGCACAGTTGCCGAGGCAGAAAATTGGCTCATCTACACCGGTCATGTCGGCCAGCTCGGGTTCGTGTTCGCACAAGTGCGCCCACTCATCGCGTACCTGTCGGCCGCCAACCGCCTGACAGGCTTCCGCTGCGCACAAGCGCACGGGAACCGCCGGCGGTAGCTGGGTTCGCAGATCGGCATAGAAGGTGAGCACCCCGTGGACGTCGGCGCGGGTGGCGTTACACGCCTCGGCGATCAGCGCCACAGCATCGGCCGGGACGTAACCGAAGTGTTCTTGGACCGCCTGCAGGCAACGCAGGATCGGACCGGGAGTACGAGTGATGGGCTCGATGAGCTCTCGGGCCTGGTCCGGTGACCACGGAGCAAAACTGTGCGTTGGCGTCATGGCGCGATCCACGCTCCTCCGGAGTAGACGTTCATGCGATCCTCTCGAGCAAAGCCAATGAGCAGGAAATCGTGGGCGCGGGCCACATCGACCGCGAGTGTGGTGGGGCCGGAAACCGCGACGATCGCCCCGATACACGCACTCAAGGCTTTCGCCACGATCTCGTAGGAGACCCGACCGCTAACGACCAGAACGTGATCGGTGAGGGGGAGTTCACCTTCCATCAGCGCGTGGCCGATCACCTTGTCCACCGCGTTGTGCCGCCCGACATCTTCACGCACATACAAGACTTCCGAGCGCGGCCCGACTAGGGCTGCGGCATGAAGTGCACCGGTGAGGTCGAACATCTTCTGCCGGGCCCGCATCTGGCGAATCAACTCCAGGGCTTGACCGGGCTCGAGCTTCCACCCCGCGGTATGCAGCGGCGCATACGGTTCCGGGAAGGCATCGAGGACGTCGGCGCTGCAGACCCCGCACGAACTCGACGTCACATAAGCCCGAGGTCGGGGAGGTTCGATACCCGGCGCTAAGTGCACGCGCACAGTGTCCACGTCATCTGACCCACTGCCGTTTTGTGAAGACTTCGCGCGCGGGGATGCCGCGAATGCCTTAAGAGCCACGATGTCGTCGGCGCGACGCAGACCGGCCTCGGCAACCAACCACCCTGCTGCGAGATCGAGATCGTGCCCGGGCGTGCGCATAGTGGTCGCCAAGACGTGTTCGCCTACCGTGATGGTCAACGGAGACTCCACGACCACGCGATCGATCCGGTCGATCTCCCGGGAGCCCTTGGCGGTGATGTCCTCGAGCCGGATCGTCGGCCGCGGATCAGTGGTGTGTCCCACGATCAGAACAGCCCGACTACCTGACCGTCAACTACGTCGATACGTTCACTCGAAGGCACCTTGGGCAGTCCCGGCATCGTCATGATGTCCCCGCACACCACCACGATGAAACCGGCTCCTGCGGAGAGTCGTACTTCGCGGATGTTCATTGAATGGCCCGACGGTGCCCCGCGCAGTGAAGGATCGGTCGAGAACGAGTACTGGGTCTTGGCGATACATACCGGCAGATGGGCATACCCCTCCTCTGCCAGTTCTCGCAGACGCGCGCGCACCTTGGCATCGGCGGTGATCTCCGAAGCTCCGTAGATCTTTGTGGCGACGGCCTCGACTTTCTCCCACAGGGAAGCATCGTCGGGGTAAACGAAGGAATCGTGTCCTGCATCTACCGGCTTTGTGTCCGCATCGCAGATCTCCACCACCGTGCGCGCGAGCTCTGCAGCGCCGGCTCCGCCGTTGGCCCAGTGGTCCGCGAGCACGATCGGTACCCCGAGGGATTCCACATGCGAGCGCAATTGGTCGAGTTCTGCATCGGTATCGGATACGAAGCGATTGATCGACACCACCGGCGGCACTCCGTAGTGGTCTCGGACGTTCGCGATGTGGCGTTCGAGGTTGACCATGCCGGCTTTGAGCGCATCAAGATCTTCCTCAGTCAAACTCTTGGCCTCGGCACCGCCGTGGAACTTCAAAGCCCGCACTGTGGCCACGATCACCGCTGCCGAGGGCCGCAAGCCCGCGCTTCGGCACGTGATGTCGATGAACTTCTCAGCGCCGAGATCGGCGCCGAAGCCTGCTTCTGTGACCACGTAGTCCGCCAGCCGCAAGCCTCCCGTCGTTGCGATCACGGAGTTGCAGCCATGCGCGATATTCGCGAAAGGCCCACCGTGCACGAACGCCGGGGTTCCATCGAGGGTCTGCACCAGATTCGGCGCCAGTGCGTCCTTCAGCAGCACCGTCAAAGCACCTTCGGCGTTCAAGTCGTGCGCCCGGATCGGCTCCTTGTCGCGCGTGTAGGCGACAACGATCCGGCCAATACGTTCCTTGAGGTCATCGAGGCCGGTGGCGAGGCAGAAGATCGCCATGATCTCGGAGGCGACCACGATGTCGAAACCGTCTTGTCGTGGGAAGCCGTTACCCGGGCCGCCGAGTGACACGGTGATGTCGCGCAATGCACGATCGTTCATGTCGACCACGCGCTTCCAGGTCACCCGCCGGACATCGATTCCCAACGTGTTTCCGTGGTGGACGTGGTTGTCGATGAGTGCCGCTAGCAGGTTGTTGGCAAGTGCGATGGCGTTGAAATCACCGGTGAAGTGCAAGTTGATGTCTTCCATCGGCACCACCTGTGCCCGGCCTCCACCGGCGGCTCCACCCTTCATGCCAAAGACCGGACCGAGCGATGGCTCGCGTAGGCAGATCATCGCGTCTTTGCCGATGTGGCGCAGGCCATCACCAAGACCCACAGTGGTGGTGGTCTTGCCTTCCCCTGGAGGGGTCGGGCTGATCGCTGTCACCAGAACCATCCGCGCCGAGGGTCGCACCGGCTGCTGAAGGAGCCAGTCCAACCGGACTTTCGCCTTGGTGCGTCCGTACGGCTCCAGCACATCCTCGGGGATGCCGAGGATCTCGGCGATCTCCGTAATCGGACGTAGCGTTGCTGCTTGAGCGATTTCGATGTCAGTTGGCATGGGCTTCCCCCGTTGTTACGCGCCCTTAGCGGCGCGGGCCTTCTCGATGAGTGCCGGTAGCAAGGTGTGCAGGTTGTCGACCACCGCGTAGTCCGCGTGGGTCATGATCGGTGCTTGCGCATCGGTATTGACGGCAATGAGCGTCTTGGCTGACTTGCACCCGGCAATGTGTTGGGTGGCCCCACTGATCCCGAAGGCGAGGTACAACTCTGGAGCAACCTTCGTACCCGTTTGGCCCACCTGCTCGGCGTGCGGGCGCCACCCAGCGGAGGTGACCACCCGCGAGCAACCCACCGCTCCACCCAGGATCTCGGCGAGTTCTTCCAGCATGGCGAACGCTTCCGGCCCATCCATGCCTCGCCCGCCAGAGACGACAACCTTGGCTTCCGCAAGTCCTACGCCCGTTGCTTCGGCACCGGTGCGATCGATGATCGACACTACGAAATCAGTGTCATTAGCTGGCACCTCGAAGGCTTCGATTTGTGCCGCGCCGGGAGCTTCCACCGCGGCGAACGCATGGGCTTGAATTGTCGCCAGCAGCACCGATGCGCTGACCTTGCTGCGCTCGAGCAAGTTGCCACCCCAGCGAGCGCGGGTGACTTCCGCGGTATCTGGGCCAGTCAATTCGATCGCGCTGCATTCGGTCACCAACGGAAGATCGCGGATGGCTGCGATGTGCGCCAGCACCTCACTGCCCCGCGGTGTTCCAGCGGCAAAAACCGCTCGTGGAGAAACCCGCTCCATCACATCGAGCACCGCGCGGGCGCTGGCCAGTGGCGTGTAGTCAGCCAATCGGTCGTGAGTTCCATGGTGCACGGTGCGCACCCCGAAATTCCCGAGCTCGTCAGCGCACTTCTCCGCATTGGAGCCGACCACCACAGCTTGTACATCGTCGTCGAGACTGCGCGCTGCACTGACAACCTGGAAGGACAGCGGATCAATCTCACCGCGATCGTGGTCTACGTAAACGATGATCATGACAACACTCCGATCTGCTTCATGATGTCGACGAGCGCGTCCGCGGCCTCGTCTCCGGCACCGAGGTTCTCAGCGCCCTTTGATTCGCGCACCGGCACCGTCAGGCCGATCAATTCAATGCGCGGGTCGGCGAGGTTTGCCGGCACTTCTTCTATCGGCTTCTTGCGGGCCTTGATCCGCCCAGGAACCGACGGGTAACGCGGGATGTTGAGACCATCCTTGACAGTTACGACAGCGGGCAACGGCACCGTGTAGACCTCACGCATGGTGCCCACTGCCCGTTCGACAGTTGCCGTGCCATCTGCAATGGACATCCCTTTGACCGCCGTAGCAACCGGCCGACCGAGCCGGTGCGCAAGGCGCACGCCGGTTTGGGCGTTGGCGTTATCGGCGCTCTCCGAGCCGAGCAAAATCAGATCGAAGTCGGTCCCGTCCGCCTCGATCGCCTCGGCCAAGGCAGCGGCCGCGGCCTGGGGGTCAACATCGGTCGAATCCGAATGAATCCAAATGGCGCGATCGGCCCCGATAGCGAACTGCTCTCGGATCTGCTCCTCGACCCCCTCAGGCCCCAGAGTCACCAGCGTGACCGTGCCGCCGTGCTCCTCCTTGAGTTGCACGGCTGCTTCCACCGCGCACTCTTCGTGCGGGCTCAGCGTGAAACCGAGTTTTTCGGTGTCGATCGACATACCGTCTTCGGTCAGCACAATCGCACTGCCGAGTGACGGATAACGCTTGATGCATACGCAGATTTCCATCAGCTCACGATCCGTTCGTTGTTCGGGTCGAACAGCGGTGTGGCGCCAACGCGGTCCACGACCACCGGGTAGCGCTCGCCGAGATATTCCACGAGCAATTCGTTGCCCTCAACCGCGTGCTCAGGTGGCAGGTACGCCATGAGCAGATGCTTGCCGAGGGATGGTGCTGAACCGGCACTCGTCACGAATGAGCGTCGGCCCTTCTTATCGGTTATCGGCGCACCGTCGAGGCTCAGGACTGGCTCCATACCGAGCATGTACCGCTTCTCACCGGTCGAGCTGGTGTGATCGCTCACCGATAGCGTGCACATCACCGCCACCGGGTCCTCTTCGCGGTGCTTGATGTAGGCCTCCTTGCCGATGAAATCGGCTTCCTTCACCTTCTTCAGAGCCATGCCCGCTTCGATCACGTTGTATTCCGAATCGAGTTCCGCCCCGTAGGCGCGGTAACCCTTCTCCATTCGACCGGTGGTGCCGTAGACACCGACTCCGACCGCGATCAGGCCGTGCTGTTGCCCGGCCTCCCACACCATCTCCCAGAGCTTGGCGCCTTGCTCGATGGGTAGGTAGAGCTCCCAGCCGAGGTCGCCCACATAGGAAATGCGTGAGGCGAGAACGCGCAGCGATCCCATCTCGATGACGCGGCAGGTTCCGAAGGGGTGCCCCTCGTTGGACATGTCGGCACTCGTCAACGACTGGATGATCGCTCGGGCGTTCGGTCCCCACACGCCGAGGGTCGTCATGGATGACGTCAGGTCCTGCAACTGCGCCGTTCCGTCAGCCGGAAGCAGATCGGCAAACCACTTGCGGTCGGCCATACCGTGTGCACCGCCGGTCACCACCCGGAAGTGATTCGTGCCCAACCGCATGATGGTCAAGTCGGACTTGAACCCACCGCGCGGAGTGAGGACCGGGGTGTAGATGACCTTGCCGATTGCCACGTTCATCTGCCGAACCGCCGCGCGCTGCACTACGTCAAGCGCGCTCGGGCCAGTGATATCGAAGATCGCGAACGGTGTCAGGTCGATCATGCCCGCGGTCTCGCGCATCTGCAGGTGCTCGGCATTGATGATCGGTGACCACCAGCGAGAGTCCCACTCCGCCGTTCGCGGCATGACGGCGTCGCCGTACTTTTCCACCAGCGGCGCGTTTACCTCGTACCAGAAGGGACGCTCCCAGCCGGCGGCCTCGTAGAACACCGCACCGAGGGACTTCTCCTGCTCGTAGTAAGGAGACAGGCGCACATTGCGGTTGGATGTCCACTGCTCACCGGGGTGGATGATCCCGTAGGTCTTGATGAACCCTTCCGAGGTTCGGGCGACAACGTGCTCACGGGTCTTGTGATGCTCGTAGAAGCGCGCGATATCCGCACCGTGCAGATCGATCTCCGGCTCGCCTTCAACCATCCACTCGGCCATCACCTTGCCAACTCCCGGACCTTCCTTGATCCAGACCGCGGCCGCGGACCACAGACCCTTGACTTCCGGAGTCTCGCCCAGGATCGGTGCACCGTCGGGAGTCAAGGACAGCAATCCGTTGCAGGCGTACTTCTCGCCGATGCTCTCGTCTCCCACGATGTCGGGCATCAGTTCGAGAGCGTGCTCGTCTTGAACGTCGAAATCCTCTTGGGTGAACGGCATTTCCGTCGGTGAGAGCGCCGCTTGCTCGTTCGAGGGGATTTCGTCGGCCTCGTACAAGATCGCGCGGTGGGCATAAGAGCCGATTTCCAAGCCCGTGCCGTGCTGCCGCTCGTACATGAAGGTGTCCATGTCTCGGATGATCGGCCACTCGATATCGCCCTTGGCATCGGCGAAGAACGGCACCGGTCCGATGTCCTTCATCTGGTGCACAGCCGGCGTCAACGGGATTGAGGCTCCGGCCATCGCTGCAATGCGCGGGCTCCAGCAGCCGCACGCAACCACCACGTACTCAGTGGCGATGGTGCCGCGGTCGGTAACGACAGCCGAGACCCGTCCGTCGGTGACCTCGATGTCCTGAACCTCGGTATTCGGAAGGCTGGTCAGTGCACCCATCTCCTGGGCGCGCTCACGCATGATGGTGCCTGCACGCAGGGAGTCGACAACACCTACCGACGGTGTCCAAAAGCCGCCGAGGATGACTTCTTCGTCGATGTAAGGAACTTTCTCCTTCACCTCCGCGGGCGTGAGCATCGCGGTGTCTTCGATCTCGAAGGACTTGGCGGACTGCATGCGTCGATGTAGTTCCTGCATCCGCTCCTCGGTGCGCGCGACCTCAATGCCACCGCATTCGGTGAACACACCCATCTCTTTGTATTGGCGCATGCTGTCCAAGGTGAGCTGGGTGATCTCCTTGCTGTGATCGGTCGGGAAGATGAAGTTCGATGCGTGGCCGGTGGACCCACCGGGGTTGGGCAGCGGTCCTTTATCCACCTGCACGATGTCGCTCCAGCCGAGTCGCGCGAGGTGGTAGACGATGGAGTTACCGACGATCCCGGCTCCGATGACCACGCACTTGGCACTTGCCGGGGCCTTCAATTCCTCAGCCATGTACTCCTACCTTCCCTTGTTCGTGTTGTTACTTACGTGTGGTTGTCGTTGCTAAAGAGCCCGGCGCATTTCCGCCTCAAACCCTTCAATGTGCTTACTCATAACGGTGGTGGCCCGTTCGGTATCACCATCGCGAATCGCTTCGAGCAACTCCCGATGCTCCAAGACGGCGTCTTGCAGATGCGTCACATTGGTTAAGCCCAAGTACCAGATACGCAGCGCGTGTGTGTAGTAACTATCGAGGTTCTGCTCGAGGTAGGCGTTGTGCGTGGCTCGATAGACACACTTGTGGATGCGCTCATCGAGGTCCATCAGGGCCGGGCGGTGCGCATCGAGGTTGTCACCATCGATAGCGGCAAGATCCACCAGGACGGCGTCGATCACCGCGATGTCGTCGTCGTCTCGTCTTTCAGCTGCCAAGCCCGCCGCGAAGGGTTCTAGCCGCTCGCGGACCTCGCTGATCGCCCGCAAATCTCGCGGGTCCACACCCGCTACGAACATGCCGCGGCGGGGGTAGACATCGATCAGGTGCTCGGACGCCAGTGCGCGCAGGGCTTCCCGCACTGGCGTCCGGCCCAGTCCGAGTTGTTCGCACAACTCGGATTCCACGACCACCGCCCCAGGCTCGAGTTCGGCCGTGCAGACCATCCGGCGCAGGCGCAGGTAGGCCTCGTCAGCACGAGACAGAGCAGGTTCGGTGGAGGTCATCGGTATAGATATATCAGTCTGTCTACTTCTTGTACACCAGTTTGCCCAAGAAATTTTCCCGCCCCCGTTCCAGCGGCACTCGTCGGGGCGAAATTTGCCAATTTCGCCCGACCTCTGCCGCTGGAACGGGGAGGTTGGGCCGGGGTGGGGGAGGGACTTAGGGGTGAGCGGCGGCCAGCACGGTCTCCACTTCGGCAGCGAGCCGCTCACGGCCCACCGGGCGAACCACCAGCGGCAACCCGAGTGCATCGGCGGCCTCCTGGGCGGCCGCGGCGAGTTCGGCACGCCGATCCGGATTCACCCCCCGCCCGGTCAACCACACGACCTGCCGGTAATTACCGAAATAATCGGCGCGCAACTCCGGGTAGCGATCCAGGCCCAATTCCACGATCACCGAGCGGTGGAAACCTTGGACCAAGAAGTCGGTCAGCAGGTAGGTACCGGGTTCGTCCTCCAGTAACTGCGCGATCTGCTCGCGGCCGGCGTACAGGTCATAACAGTGGTCACCGGCGAGCCGATGCACGCCATGTCGCTGGCATACCTCATCAAGGGCTCCGTAGGTGCCGCAGTCGGCGTAACCGATCGCCCAGGTCCGGTGCTCGGTGCGACGTTGCTCGAGTAATTCCTCGACTTCACCGGCGATGCGCTCAGGATGGTTGTGGAGCAACGGCGGGAGCGGATAGATCGCCGCGTCCCACCCCCGTTCGGCCTGCAACTCCCGTAGGTCTAACGCCAAAGCACCGCATGCGATCAGCCCGACCGCCCGCGTATTCACGAGACAGGGAAAGCGAGCTCTTCGACGAAGCGGTCGTTGAAGTCCTCGCGGTCGGACAACTCGACGTACTTGATCACCTCAAGCAAGGTGTGGGCGCCGTTGCGCTCCGATCCAGAGAGCAGGGCCATCTTGGCGCCCTCACCGGCCACATTGCCCGCGCTGACGACACGGGGCACGGAGATATCCGGTACCAGGCCAATCCGAATGGCGTTCTTCGGCGAGAGATAGCTACCGAAGGAACCAGCCAGCAGGACTTGTTGGACATCCTCAGCCTTGATCCCGTACTCCTCGAGCAAGATTGCCCATCCAGTTGAGATCGCCGCTTTGGCGAACTGCAATTCGCGAACATCGCGCTGGGATAGGTAGACCACACGCTCCAAACTCGCCGGATCGATCGGGACATCGCCAGAAAGTGCGAAGACGCGCTCTTTCCCGCGCATCACCAACCGATCGGCTACTTGCGGAGCAACTTCCCGCGCTATCTCATCGGAAACAAATCGACCGGAAGCATCTATCAAGCCAATACGCACCAACTCAGCAACTGCATCGACCAAGCCTGAGCCGCAGATGCCCGTTGGCTCAGCCCCGTCGATCGCTTCGATGTGCAGTCCCGATTCATCGATACGCACTACTTCGATGGCACCGGCAGCCGCGCGCATGCCGCACGCGATTGACGCAGCCTCAAATGCCGGACCCGCCGGTGCCGCTGTTGCAAGCAATTGCTCACCGTTGCCGAGAATCATTTCGCAGTTCGTGCCCACATCGATGAATAGCCGGATGCGCTGATCGCGATCCATGCCGCACGCGAGGGCTCCGGCCACGATGTCCCCGCCGACATACGCACCCAAAGCAGGGAACAAGCATGCCCGCGCCCGCGGGTTGACCTTGATGCCGAGTTCGTCGGCCTTGACATCGGGGTAATCCTCGGCGGCCAAGATGAAGGGAGCCACCCCCAGTGGTTCGGGGTCGATGCCCAAAGTGATCTGCACCATCGTGGCGTTGCCGGCGAGTGCTACCTGATAGACCTCGGATCGATCCACACCTGCCTCGGTGCACACTTCTTCTGTCAGCTCATCCAAGGTGTCGTGCGCGAGTTGTTGCAAGGACTCCAATGACGACGGATCCAGCATGGTGGCACTGATGCGACTGATGACATCGGCGCCGTAGCGCTGTTGCTTGTTCAACATTGACGAGACCGCAAGTGGCATGCCGTTCGTCAGATCGAGCAACGTGGCAACCACGCTCGTGGTTCCCAGATCGAAGGCGATGCCGAATATTCGATCGCTGGTGTCTCCCGGTTCGACAGCCATCAAGATGTCATCGACCACCACGGCTGTCACCTGGAAATCCGCCCCGCGTAGTACCCGCGGGAGCCCGCGGAGCACCATCGGATCCGCGGCCGATGCCATGTCGGTAATGCCGTCCATCACCCGTCTGAGGTCGGGGCGCTGGTCGGACAAGGTCGGCTCGGGCAACTCCAAGAACCGCTTGAGCACGGTCGGCCGATGGATGACCTGGCGCCCTACTCCAACGGTGGAGGCCTTGGGTCGGGTGGTGAGCGGTGGCACGTGCACCCGCAGGTCACTCCACGCTGCGGCTTGGCAGGCAAGGCGCCAACCAGCGGCTATCTCCTCTTCGGTGAACGCTCGAGCATCAACGCTGCCCGACGGCACTTCCCCTTCCAAAATCTGCACTCGGCACTTGCGGCAGGTGCCGTGTCCTCCACACGTGGAATCGACCGCGATGGCGTTCCAACTCGCAACATCGAAAACATTCACCCCGACCGGAGCGCGCACCTGCTTCCCCGACGGCTCGAATACCAGAGCAACCCGTGCTACCTCAGCGTTCTCCGGCTCCTCAACATTGGGGATTTCCGGGCCGGGATCCTCGATGAGCACCGTGGTATCGAGCTCAAACTCATCGCCTTCGGGGGCAGGCTCCGGCCGGGCAAGCGGCTCGTTGCCGTTGCCGTTCACCGCCGAACCTGGATCCAACATCGCTGGCCCCTACCCCCTACTCCTTCGCCGCTTCGCGTGCGCGATGCGCGGCGATCCAGTTCATGCCCCATTCGTCGTTGCCGAGCATGAGGTCGGCCGCCTTCACCGCTGTCACGATCTGCGGAGTCCGAGCATCCATGATCGCGCTCGTTAATCCTGCACCCATCGCCATCGGTAAGAAGACTGAATTGAGGGTGTGTCGGTCTGGCATTCCAAAAGACACATTCGAGGCCCCGAGGGTCATGTTCACGCCGATCTTGTCGGCGATCAACTCGATCGTCTCCATGGTGCGCACCACCATCTGGGAATCGGCGCCGATCGGCATCGCCAGCGGATCGATCACGATGTCCTCGATCGGGATGCCGTACTTGCTCGTTGCCGTCTGGACGATGTATTCGGTCAATTCGAATCGGCGCTCTGGCTCCTCGGGAATCTCCTTATCGTCATTCGGCAAGGCGATGACGGCAGCTCCGTACTTCTTCACCAGCGGCAATATCAGTTCCATCCGCTCGTCTTCTGCCGTTACGGAGTTGACCAGGGCCTTGCCCTCATAGGCGGCAAGACCGGCATCGAGGGCTTCGACGACCGAGGAGTCGATGCACAGCGGCATATCGGTCAGGCCCTGGATGAGCTTGACGGCCTGGGACAAAAGCGCTGCTTCGTCGACCAACGGGGCACCCATGTTGACGTCGAGCATCATCGCGCCACCGGCTACTTGATCGGCCACGTCCTTCTCCACCGCGGACAAGTCCCCTGCACGCAGTTGTTCTTGGAAAGCCTTACGCCCCGTGGGATTGATCCGTTCACCGATGATGCAAAAGGGTTGGTCTGACCCGATGGTCAACGTTTGGTTGGCCGAACTAACGGTGGTGTGCATAACGCTCCTAGCGGTGTGGTCGGTTGTGTGCTGCCCTGGTCTGTGGGTGGGTTGTGGTGTCAGGCGGTAGCCGCCGGGCTCGCTGCGAACGCCGGGCCGATAGCCAGATCGCTCACCAACCGGCGAAGGGAATCGTCGTGCCGGAAGTCCGTGATGTGCACACCCGCTACTCCTGGAAGCGCGAGGGCGTGCTCGACCTGTTCACGAACGAGGAGATAGGACTCCTCGGCGGAATCCTCGGCGTTCGCGACTCGCTCGATGACTGCCGCCGGAACGTGGATGCCCGGCACCTGCCCGTCCATGAAGCGCAATGCGCCCGCGGTCTTGGTCAAGATCACCGTCGGCAAGATCGCCGCTCGCTCCGCCACACCATTGGCAACTACTCCAGCCATGAAAGCTTCCAGCAGCTCGGGCTCATAGCCGATCTGCAATTGCAAGAACCGAGCGCCACCATCGACCTTCATCCGCGCCCGGCGGACGCGAACCTCAGGCGGAGGTGCGAAGGGGTTCTCCACCGCTCCGATCAGCAATTCCTTGTGGTGCTTGAGCTCGCGCCCGGACAAGTAATGGCCCCGGGAAAGACCATTCATGATCGACACCAACTGCGGGCTGTCCAAGTCGAAGACGCGCCGGGCCTCCGGCTCGTCTCCAGCGGTGACGTCGTCGCCGGTGAGTGCGCAAAACGTGCTCACCCCGTGCATGGATGCACCCACGACGTCGGCCTGCGCAGCTAGCCGGTTCTTATCCCGACACACCACCTGCATGATCGGCTCGACGCCGAGTTGGCGAACCGCGATAGCCATCGAGACATTGCTGGCATGGGCATGCGCTGCCGGATTGTCGGTGATGTTCACCGCATCCACATACGGGCGGTAGTGCTCGAGCGCATGCGCGACGGTGTCCAGATCCCCGCCATCCATGGAAGGAAACTCGGCGGTGACTATGGGGCGGTGCCGATCACGAACAAGACCCCCAAAATCGGTCATGGTCAGTCCTCCTGCCAACCGCCCGGCGTTTGCCGGTCGCGTCCACTCACCAGGTTCAACCACGACGAATCGCCCTTGAGCTCGTTATTGACCGGGGGGCGCATGTGCGTGATCTCCTCGCGCCAGGTCTTGGGCAGCAGGGGCATGTTCTCGGCGCGATCGTGGGCCTTCACCCACACGCACCGCATCTCCGGCTTCACCTCGCACTTGCCATCGGGGCGCACTCCACCACACGGCCCGTTGCGCAGTGTCTTGGGACAGGTCATAGGGCACGTCATTCCGGTGGAATGCAGCACGCATTGACCGCACATCTGACAGTCCCATACCGGCCCCTTGACCACGTGCTCGAGGACCGGCAGCAACTTACGTAGCACGGCTAGGCCCCAGCACCCGCGCGAACAGCGATCAATTGCTTGGCTACGCGCACTGCCGTGGCCGCATCTGCTGCGTAACCGTCGGCTCCGGACACATCCGCGTATTCCTGGGTAACCGGCGCACCACCCACCATGATGATGACGTCATCACGGATTCCTGCCTTCTCGATTGCGTTGATGTTCGCTTTGAACATGGGCATGGTGGTCGTCAAGAACGCAGACATACCGACGATGTCGGGCTTGTGCTCCTGGATTGCCTCAATGAACTTCTCCGGTGGGACCTGCACACCGATGTCGATGACGTGGAAGCCCGCGCCCTCCAACATGATGTTGACCAGGTTCTTGCCAATATCGTGGACATCCCCCTTGACAGTTCCCATCAAGAAAGTGCCGACACTTTCCGCACCCGTCTGCGCCAGCAGCGGACGCAGGACCTCGAGAGCACCAGCCATCGCCTTACCGGCAACCAGCATCTCGGGGACGAAGAAATCACCGCGTTCGAAGCGGGCACCAACTTCCTCGAGCGACGGGATCAGAGCATCGAACAGCAAACTGTCCGGTGTCATTCCCGATTCCAACCCCTTGGCGGTGTACTCCAAGACAGCTGGGGCATTACCCACCATGGTTTCGTCGTACAGCGCCTTCAAAATGTCGTCCGGCGTCATGCGGCACCCACCCTTCCTCCTGTTTGTGTGACCGTCGCGTTGCCTGAATCAGCTGAGCCCGCCGTAGCGGCGAGAGAATCGGTGGTCGCCTGGGCAGCATCAGCGAGGAGACGGGCGTACTCACGCGTGACCTCGCGGGTCATGCGAAGAGTAGGGCCAGAAACCGACAGCGCACCCACCACACTTCCGTCTGCATTGAAGATCGGTGCCGCCACGGCTATCAATCCCTCTTCGAGTTCACCGTCGGCTAGTGCCCAGCCGCGTTCGCGGACAAGAGCAAGATCCGCGCGCAGCCGCTGCTTCGATGTAATGGTCCGGGAACTGAACTTCTTCAGGCGACCCGCGGGGGCTTCGGCTCCGTACGCCAGGAAAACCTTCCCCAATGCCGAAGCGTGCAAGGGAATGCGTTGATCGCCCCAATTCACGCCACCGATCAAGTACGAGCAATCGATCTGACTGATCTGTTCGACTTCGGCACCATCGAGGACCGCAAGATTGATCTTCTCGCCGGTCACGTCACTGAGGTTGGTCATATGCGGACGCGCCGCTTCGATGAGTTCATCGGTCGGCCTGCGCGAGTGGGCGAAGCGGGTAAGAGCGCCGCCGGGGCGCACGGTGCCGTCATCCCCGCGGGTGACGAGGTCATGCCGTTCCAAACTGGACAGCAGCCGGGACACCGTGCTCTTGGCCAGATCGCTGGAGGCCTGAAGCTGCGCGAAGGTCATCGGCTCTTCGGACTCCATCACGGCAAGCAGCAGCCCGGCGGCCCGGTCGACCGCCTGCGTGCCCGATGTGCTCGACATCCGCTGTCTGCCCTCGTGAATTTCCTCGCTCCAAGGTCTTCCCTGGAGGCCCATAATGTGGAACCCTTGTTCCACAACCTGAGTGTAGGAACCCTGACGAACGATCGTCAAGGGTTCTGACGACAACGAGGAGCGCTATGTTCCGCAATTCAATGCCCCGGTACGAGATCCTCTCCGAGCAGGCCATGGCCACCTTGGATGCAGGGTGGCGACGCATCGTGTCCGAGATCGGTGTGCAATTCGCCAAGCCCGAGGCGGTCGAATTGTTCGCTGCCCATGGCCAGAAGGTCGAGGGGGAGACCGTATTCCTCGATCCGGAGTTCGTTCTCGAGCAGGTCGCCAAGGCCCCGAGCGAGTTCGATATTCAGGCCCGCAATCATGACAATGACGTCCACATCGGCGGGGACTCGATGGTCTTCTCCAGCGTCTACGGACCGCCGTTCTTCCGACGGGGTGACGAACGACGCGACGGCACCTTGGCCGATTTCGAGGACTTCGCCAAACTCGCGCAGACCTTCTCGGTCATGGACAGTGTGGGCGGAGTGGTGGTCGAACCCAACGATGCCCCCTTGGACTCTCGGCACCTAGACATGGTGTTCCGGGCGCTCACGATGACCGACAAGATGATCATGGGCAATGTCGTCAGCGCGACCAACGCCGAAGACACCCTGGCTTTGGGCGAAATGGTCTTCGGTGGCCGCGAAGCAATCGAACAGACTCCGTTTTGTATCTCGCTGATCAACTGCAACTCACCCATGCGCTGGGATGACCGCATGCTCGATTCGCTGTTCGTGTATTCGGCAGCGAACCAGCCGGTGATCGTCACTCCCTTCTTGCTCATGGGCGCGATGGCACCGGTCACCATTCCGGCGGCCCTCGCCCAGCAGATCGCCGAGGCCCTCTCCGGTGTTGCCCTCACCCAACTCGTCCGACCCGGTGCCCCGGTGGTCTTCGGCTCGTTCTTGTCCAACATCGACATGCAATCGGGCTCCCCACAATTCGGCACTCCCGAATCAGGCATCGGCCTGCTTGCCACCGGGCAAATCGCTCGGCACTTCAAATTGCCATTCCGTGGAGGCGGCGGCCTGAACTCATCGCAGGTGCCCGATGCCCAGGCTGGATACGAAGCGCTGATGACGCTGATGCCGGCGTTCTTGTCCGGCACGAACTACGTCATGCACTCAGCCGGGTGGCTTGAGGGCGGCTTGGTCTCCTCTATCGAGAAGTACGTGATCGACGTCCAGCTTCTGGAGATGCTGCAGCATCAGTTCACGCCACTCGAGATCGACGAAGGCTCGATGGCCTTCGATGCCCACACCGAGGTGGGCCACGGCGGCCACTTCCTCGGAGCCATGCACACCATGGAACGGTTCCGCGATTGCTTCTACCGTCCGTTCCTGTCCAGCTCGGACAATTTCGAGCGCTGGACGAAGAACGGCTCCAAGGACACCGCCACCCGCGCTGGCGAGATCGCAGCCAAGAAGATCGAAGAGTACGAAGAGCCGCCAATGGACGAGGCCATCAAGGCACAGATGGCCGAATACGTCGTCCGGCGCCGCGCAGAGCTCGGCGACTAGTACTCGCCAATTCAGCAATTTTGCTGCTGCCCGTAGGTCGGTCTTGCCACACTGAGGACCGACCTACGGAGGCCGCATGACCATTCACCGCAGCCCACTGCCGGATGTCGATATTCCCGCCATCCCGATTACCGAGCATGTGCTGCAACAAGCGCAGCGCGTGCCAGATCGACTCGCCTTCATTGATGGGCCCACCGGGCGCTCCTATTCCTACGCCGAGTTCGCCGGAGCGGTGAAGGCTTTCGCTGGAGGGCTGCAGAACCGTGGCCTAGGACCGGGTTCGACCATCGCCCTGATGTCCCCGAACATCCCGGAGTTCGCAATCGTCTTCCACGGTGCTGCCGTTGCCGGCGTGGCGGTGAGCACGATCAACCCGACGTACACCGCTGAGGAAGTCAACTTCCAGCTCCGTGATTCAGGTTCGACGTTGCTGATCACCATCGCGATGTTCGCCGAGACGGCCACCACCGCCGCAGCCGATTCACCCGTCTCGGACATCTTCATCATCGGTGATGCCCCCGAGGGCATGCATGCGTTCACCGAGCTGCTCGGCTCCCCCATTGAGCAGGTAGATATCGATTCAGACAATCAGATCGTCGTACTCCCCTACTCCTCGGGAACCACGGGCTTTCCCAAAGGTGTGATGCTTACCCATCGCAATCTGGTAGCGAACTTGGTGCAATGCGAAGACGCGCTCGGGGTCGAGGACGGCGAGGTGGTTCTTGCCGTCCTGCCGTTCTTCCACATCTACGGCATGCAAGTCTTGATGAACTTCTTCCTCAGTCGCGGTTCCACCATCGTGACCGTCCCGCGCTTTGATTTAGAGCAGAGTTTGGCTTTGATCCAAGAGCACAAGATCACTCGGCTCTTCGCTGTCCCGCCTATCGTGCTGGCGTTGGCCAAGCATCCGCTCGTCGACCAATACGACCTATCGAGTTTGAAGCAGGTGTTCTCCGGCGCAGCACCGCTGGGCGCCGAACTCGCACTCGAGGCCGCCGCCCGTATCGACTGCGAAGTTGTGCAGGGCTATGGCATGACCGAGATGAGCCCGGTCTCTCACGTCACCCGAATGGGCGGCTTCAAGCCCGGAACCTGCGGCGTGACGGTGGCCAACACCGAATGCCGGATCGTTGACACCGAGGAGGGGGTCGATCAGACCGTGGGCGGGGTAGGCGAGTTGTGGGTACGCGGCCCCCAGGTCATGTCCGGTTACCTCAACAATCCCGACGCCACTGCGCAAACCATCGACGCTGATGGCTGGCTGCATACCGGTGATGTCGGCTTCATCGACGAGGACGGTCACTTGACGATCGTCGATCGCGTCAAGGAACTCATCAAATTCAAGGGCTTCCAGGTGGCACCGGCCGAACTCGAAGCACTCTTACTCACCCATCCGGCGATCGCAGACGCTGCTGTGATCGGAGTCCCCGATGACGAAGCCGGCGAACGGCCCCGAGCTTTCATCGTGCTGCAGCCAGGCGCCGAATTGACCGGAGATGACATCACCGCCTTCACGACAGAGCATGTAGCGACCTACAAGGTCATTCACGATGTCGTCTTCACCGACGAGATACCCAAATCCGCCTCAGGCAAGATCCTGCGCCGGGTGCTTCGAGAACGCTGACCATGTGATCCACTTGCGCAGTGACATTCCGCTCGCTCGGCGCCATAGCAGTCTTGGTGCCAACCCTCGCTATCGTCGCGGCCTGCTCGAGTAACGATCCGGTGCCCAGCGATCCACCAACTTCCTCTCCTGTCGTATCACCCTCGCCAGAAACCGCTGCCCCCACCAGCGAAGACACGGCGCCCAGCGAGCTCTGGGATCAGGCATTAACCGCAACTGCGTTGGCCGGACAGGCCACTATCGATGCGCAGCTCATCACGAATGTCGAAGGTTTCGAACGCATCACGCAAGGTGAGGGTTTCGTCGACGTCACCAGCGGAGCAGGGGACATCACCTGGCGCGATGATCGATCTTCGACCCGGGAGGTTCGCTCACCCACTGGTCACTACCTCGAACTCGACGGGACCTGGTTCTCCGTGGAACGGGATCTACCCACAACGGTGGCGTTTGAGCCCCTCGAAGGGCTCGGGGGTGCCTTTGATGTCGTCGTTGATGGAAGTGAAGACGTTTTTGGGATCCCAGCGACCAAACTAACCGCTGAGTTGCCACCGGATGCTGCACAGATGGGCTTCAGCGAAGAAGAACTGACGGTTTTCGATCCCACCACCGGTACCTTGCAAGCGACCATCTGGGTCGATGACGATGGAATCATCGTGCGCGTGCTGCGCGAATATGTCTCCAATAGCAGCGACGGCGATGTGGTCGAATCGATTTCCTTGTATGTCCTTCAGGACTTCGGGGCATCGCAGGTTATTGACATTCCCGAGACTGCTGATGCCATCCCCGCCCCCGCGTGAGCTCAGACGCTGCCGGTTAACCTGACGTAATCATGAGCGAACCAGTTGTCATCGTGGGTGCCGGACTGGCTGCACTTCGGACCGCGGAAAGTCTGCGCAAGAACGGCTACAGCGGCCACATTCGGGTTCTCGGCGAAGAGCAGCACCTGCCGTACAACCGTCCGCCGCTGTCTAAACAAGCACTCTCCGGTGGGATTGACGCCGAAGAACTTGCATTCCCGATACGTGCGAGCGTGTCCGATGTCGATTGGGATCTGGGAGTTGAAGTCGTCCGCAGCGACTTAGCCACTCGGACTCTCACCACTGCCGAAGACGATGTGATCTCTATGTCTGGGCTGGTCGTAGCTTCAGGAATCCGCTCGCGCCAACTGCCTATCCCCGGTCCGCAAAGCGGTCGCGTCTTCTTGAGAACCATCGAAGACGCTCATCACCTGCGCGACCAACTATCGGCTGGCATCCGCCTCGTCATCCTTGGCTCGGGGTTCATCGGGTGTGAGGTGGCAGCGACTGCACGTGGCCTTGGCTGTGAGGTCGACATCGTGTCGTTGGATAGCGAACCGATGATCCGGCCCCTTGGCGCCGATCTCGGTGCTGGCATGCGTGCACACCACGAACAACACGGCGTTCGCTTCCACTGTGGGCGCACCATCAGTGAATTCTCCGGTGACGACCACGTAACCGGTGCGCTCTTGGACGATGGCACCCACCTCGCGGCCGATCTTGTGCTCGAAGCTGTGGGGTCGGTCGCTAACACCGAATGGCTTGAGGGGAACGATCTGGATCTCTCGAACGGGGTCCTGACCGACGGGTATCTATCCGTGGTCAATTCGCCTATTTCTGCCGTGGCCGTGGGCGATGTTGCCCGCCACCCCAACGCGCTGTTTCCAGGCGAACCCATGCGCATCGAGCACTGGAACATGCCAACGGACATGGGCAAGCTAGCCGGGAAGACACTGGCAGCGCTGCTGTCCGGGCAGTCACCTGAAGGCTCGCCCTTCGACTCGCTCCCGTCCTTTTGGTCCGATCAGTACGAGTGGAACATTCAAAGCTTCGGGATTCCCGGTGCAGCACGCGATTTCCGCCTCGTCGAAGGCTCGTACGACGGCGACTGCATCGTCGAGTACCACGACGCCTCAGGCCTCATTGGCGTGATCGGTATCAATCGCACCGCGGACTTGATGCCCTACCGCAAGCAACTCCTCGCTCGCCATCTGTGACCTAACCGTAACCGCATCGCGGACCCTTCATGATCTGTGCTGCGTCCAACGTTAGGAAGACTCCGGACTGCATCTCCCCGGCACACACGAAAGGCTCGCATCATGAACATCAGTGGGAAGAGGTTGGCGACAGCCAGCCTGGCCGCGATCGCGCTGGGACTCCTCGGTGCCTGCGCTGAGCAAAGTTCCCCTGATCCTGAGGCGGCGACGCCGACGGCCACGTCCACACCGCAGCCATCCCCGACGCCAGAAGAGGAGAACATGAACCCGGACATCACCGCCGAGCAGATCACGTTCGTCGACGAGCTGCTCGCCGAGCCGTTGCCGCAAGACGAGGCGACGAAGCGCATCGAGGAGGCCGGTTATGCATGGCGATTGGGCACCATCGATGGTGAACCGCAAGCGGTCACGATGGACTACCGACCCGATCGATTGACATTGACCGTGGACGACGGACTTATCACCGACGCCACCTGGGGCTGAGCCCTTCCACACCCCAGCCCGGCCGCCCCCCCAGACCTACCCCCTCACGCGTTTCCCCCGGAATCCGGGGGATGTGCGCAACGGCGGGCCGATTCCGGGGGAAGCGAAGCGTTTCCCCCGGAATCCGGGGGAAACGCATAGGGGTTAGTCGTTGTCGTTGGCGAAGGGGCCGCCGCCGGGTGAATCTTCACCGGGCGTGGCCTGCTCCGAGGTTCCACCAGGCGCATCGGTAGGGGCTGTCGCCCGACCGAGTGGGACACCGACTAACACCCCAAGGAGCACGAGCAACACCGCGATCAACACAGTGGTGGAGCGGGCGCGGCCCTTCTTGTGACGACGAGCCAGCATCTGGGCCAGCTCGTCGCTCGAGGTTTCCTGCGTAGACATATCGCGATCCTCACTCATCGCGTCCTCACTCATCGCGTTCTCACTCATGGCGCAGCGCCTCAATGGGTCGAAGGGATGCCGCCCGCTTGGCCGGGTAGCTACCGAAGAACAAGCCGATCGCCACACTGATCACATAAGCACCCACGACGGATACCGGAACAACCGATGGCGAGATCCCAGCGATCTCAACTTGGGACACCAAGAGTGCGACAAGTAGCCCCGCCGTAGCACCGAAGACCGACAGCACAGTCGCCTCCAGCAAGAACTGCAGCAAGATGAATCGACGTGAAGCCCCGATGGCCTTACGGATGCCGATCTCCCGTGTCCGCTCGGTAACCGACACCAACATGATGTTCGTGATCCCGATGCCGCCGACGAGCAGGCTGATCGCACCAACGGCACCGAGCAGTGCCGTGAACACTCCTAGCGCGGTGTTTGCCGTTTCCAACAAGCTGGCTTGATTGAAGATCGCAAAGTCTCGGGTGCCATCAACTGTGCCGTGCCGTTCGTCGAGGATCGCGATCGCCTGTGCTTCGGCAAGGTCCGTGGTGTCGGGAGAAGTCGCCTGCACCGAGATCAGGCTTACCTCCCCGTATCCGGTCAGTGAGTTCTCGACCGCCGAGAGCGGGGCGACGATCACATCATCGGGGTTGGTGAACGATGCCCCCTTTTCCTGCTGCACGCCCACCACTGTGAACGGCACACCATTGCAGGAGATGCGTTTGCCCAGCGGATCGGAATCGGGGAACAGACTCTCGGCCACCGTTGATCCGATGACGGTGATACGACGGCCAGAAAGTTCGTCTGCATTGGTGAAGTAGGCACCGGATGCGACCGGAGAGTTCGTGATCTCGAAATAGGACGGCCAGGTACCAATAACTTGAGTGGAATGGCTGCGATCGTCGATCGTGCAGGTCACCGAAGCTCGCCTCTCCGGGGCTGCTCCGGCGATATCGGGCGCGGCTTGGGAATCATTGAGTGCTGCGGCGTCGTCGACGGTCAGCTCTTGAACTGACGGATTGACGATCTCCCCACCCGAATTCGGGTTTTCCGGGGTAATGGTGAGCAAGTTGCTGCCCAGCGATTGGATACTGGCGGTAACAGAATTGGACGCACCTTGACCGAAGGCGACCAAGATGATGACGGCGGCGACGCCGATCATAATTCCCAAAGTGGTCAGAATCGAACGCAACCGGTTGGCCAAGATCGCTTGCCAACCACTACGCAATGCTTCGATAAGGATCATCGAACGCCAACTGCCGTGTCGGATTCAACGCGACCATCGCGCAATGTGACAACGCGTCCAGCACGTGCCGCGACGTCATCTTCGTGGGTGATGATCACGATGGTTTTGCCTTCGTCATGAATCTCATCGAGCAGGTCCAGGACATCTGCTGTCGATTTGGAGTCCAAGTTGCCGGTGGGCTCGTCGGCGAGCATCAAAGACGGTTCCATCGCCAGCGCGCGGGCAACCGCCACTCGCTGCTGCTGGCCACCCGATAGTTCGTTTGGTTGGTGATGCGAGCGATCGGCAAGGCCGACTTTGCCGAGTGCATCGAGGGCTCGCCGCCGCCGTTCTCCGCGTCGCACTCCTCGATACATCAGCGGCAACTCCACATTCGCCGCCGCGCTCATCCGAGGAATCAGATTGAAGGCCTGAAAGATGAAACCGATGCGTCGATTCCGTACCAGCGAGAGTGCATCGTCATCAAGATCTCCGATATCTACTCCATCGATGCGATAGGTGCCCGTCGTTGCCACGTCGAGGGCGCCGATGATGTTCATCAAGGTCGACTTTCCTGAGCCAGAAGCACCCATGATCGCCACGTATTCCCCGGGTTCGACGGTCAACGACACCCCATCAACTGCTCGGACCTCGGCTTCACCTTCGCCGTAAACCTTCGTGATGTCGTGCATCTCGACGACGGGAACCATTACTCGGCTCCGCCGAACGGCCCATCGGGATCATCGTCGCGACCAGACCCTGGAACCCCACCTTCGGGGAAGGACAGATCATCGGCGGACGGGATCACCAAAACATCACCTTCTTGCACTCCACCGGTGACCTCAGTTCCCGCATCACCGCGCAAACCGATGGTGACCGGGGTCGCTTCCGCCGTGCCGTCTGGTCCCTGCACGAGCACCGAGGCCCGATCACCACTTCCGGTGATTGCCCCCTGCGGCACGATCAACGTGTCGGTGACTTCATCGATGAGAACCGAGACCGATGCGGTCATTCCCTCACGCACGGCATCGGGCGCACCCGCCACCTGAACGCGAACGCTGTAGGTGATCAGGCCGCTCGTGCTGGTCGTGGCCACCGGATCGACCGCGATTACGCTGCCGTCGGCTTGCTCGCCGGCAAGGGCGTCAAACGTGACGGTCGCCGGTGCACCCACCTTGATGCCGGCAGCATCCGATTCGGCAAAGTCGGCGACTACTTCCAAGGGGCCATCCGGCAGCACTGTGATGCCACCTTGCGAGCCTGTGCTTACGGCCGCCTCACCCACGACATACGGAACAACGCCGATGACCCCCGCGACCGGAGAGACCAGTTCGGTATCGGCCAGTCCTTGCTGCGCCAACTCCACTCCGGTCTGCGCCGCGGCGATGGCGGCCTCGGCAGCGGTGAGTTCTTGCCCATCAGGCACTTCCACGGCTTCCTGGGCGGCCAACGCGGTATTCAACGACGATTGCGCTGCGCTGATGGCCTGATCACCGCTGACCTTTCCTTGCTCCAAGGTGCGTTCGGCTGTCTCTAGTGCTTGACGAGCCGAACGGACCGCATCGTCGCCGGCTTTACGCAACTCAGTTTGCGCTTGTTGCAGCGCGACGTTGGCGCTCGCCAAAGCCAGCGACGCCGTCTGCTGAGCTTGCTGATCAGCGAGCAGCCCGGTGGTCCGGGCTCGCACGGCGTTGTCATACGCCTGGCGGGCAGTGACGGTTGCGGTCTGTGCACTCGTGCATGCGGGCGTCTCGCTACCCGCGCCCTCACATGATGATGACTCCTGCGCTTGTCGTTGGGCTAGCAACTCAGCTGCTTGATTTATGGCAACTTCGTAGCCTGTCGCGTTATTCGCCGCGTTCTCAACAGCCGTATCGAGGGTCCGCTGCGCAGAATCCACGTTTGCTTCGGCGGCGCGCAACTGTGCTTGAGCTCCCGGGTTGGGACACATTGCGTTGTCGGGATCTAAACACGACTCATCCCACAGATCCTCGGCTACCTGCAGTGATTCCTTCGACTGATCGACCGCCAGACGGTTGCGCCGGTTCGTCTCCTTGGCTACCCGTCGCGCATCAGCCAACGCGGCGCTCGCACTCGCGATAGATGCATCGGTGCTGGCGGCGCTTTGCACCGCTTGGGCGAGCGTCGATTCGGCGGACGCGAGCTGCTGCAAAGCCGCCGTGTCGTCAACTGTCGCCAACACCGTTCCGGCGCTGACAGCATCGCCGGGTTCAACGTTCACCGCGGTGATGGTCCCACCTGTGGCGAAGGACAAATCGACGATGCCGGCACGCTCGACCGTGCCGCTGGCAGTCACTGTGGCCGAGAGATCTCCGCGCGTCACACTCACGGTGCGCTGCTCCTCTGCGGATTCACCCGGGCGCAGAACCGCGACGATCAACCCGATAACCACCACGATCACCGCACCGATACCGAGATTGATCCATAGCGTGCGTCGCTTCATTCCCCGAGCCTGCCCTACTTCATCGCTTGATTCCTGTCCGAAGTGTTCGGATCAGGTCAGACCTTGATTGTGCCCAAGGCGGTTGGGCAGCCACCACACCCGGTTGCGGACCTGTGGATTTCCATCCCGCAGCGCTCGGAAGTCTGGGTCGGCTCGCAGTTGGTAGTCATTGGCCGACAGGGTCCGAGACAGCGCCGCCATCGTGCCCGGGGTCCAACCGCAAGTCAGTGCCGTACGCCAATCGAGCGGCGAATCGTGGTCCACCACGGTGCTGGCTATCCCTATCCGATCCCCGCTGAGGAGGAACTCAACGATGCGCCCTTGCTGCGGCCAGTCGATCAGCGCCGAGGTTGTGATCTCCCACAGGTGCGGTGATTCATCACCTGAACGGTGGTGCGCGAGTGCCGCATGAAAGTGCACGTGGCCAGCGATCCAGGCGATCACCTGGTCATGCTCGAGCAATTCATCGATCACTTCGGCACCCAGCACTCGGCGCGGAGCCCCGTCCGGTGCGTAGTCATTGATCATCGTCGGTGACGGGTGGTGCGAGGTGATCACGGTGTAGGTGTCGGTGGATTCCCGTAACCGTTCCTTCAACCAATGGAACTGGTGGATGTCCAACGATCCTTGCCAACCCCCATGTGGGTTCACCGTGTCCAGGTAGATCAATCGCAATTCACCGACGTCACGAACGCCATATGTCCCGGGCATGCCCAAGACATCAGCGTGCTCCCCGGGTTGCACGATCCGACGGCGCTCATCGGAGGGGATCTCGCGCGACGGTGCCGCTGGGTCGATCTCGAATTCCACTGGTCCCACCATCGCGTTCATCGACATGGCTATGAGCGGATCGGCATCGGGGGCCAGGCCGGTCACGCGTGTGGAACCAACGGCTATCGAATCGGCCACTGCGCCATCAGTCATCGTGCCTTGCACGAGCCCGTCATGATTGCCATGGACTGAAACCCACCGATGACGAAGCCCCGGGGTGTCAAAGTCAGCGCGAGCAGCATCGATCAATCCCGGGCAGCGCGGAAAGCCCTCGACTTCACTTGGTCGATCCGGCGCGATGCCTGGGGGTGGTCCATCAGGGTGCCAGTAGCGCTCGTCCCAGGTGTTCGCGTCGTTTACCCCCACCCATGAACTGCGTGCATCATCCCCACTGCGCGCGGCAACGGTTCCACCATCGAGGAGTCCCCGGTACCAGGTGAGTTCATTGGCCTGCGCATTGTCGGTGACATCACCGGTGAGCAGCACGAGATCAACCGGTGCTCCGGTAATCGGCCCACGCTCAATGTCGTTGACGGTGCGCACCATCGCGTCTGCGACCTGCATCGTGAGTATTTCTTGCGGACGGTAGGAACCCACGTGACCGATTTCCTCGCGAAGGGGGGAGTCGGGGTCACCGAGCCGGTCCAGATACTCAATGCGCGCCGGTGACTCGGCGTCGCAGATGTGCAGATCTGTCATGTGTACCAGGCAGGCGAGGGGAGTAACGGCTTTCGTAGGTGCGTCGATGGTCAATTCGCCCGGGCCTTCGACCATTTCGCACCAGCCGCGTTGGTCGCACTTGCCGCGCTGCACGGTTCGCTCGCGTGTATCCATCAGCAACCCTCAGCGGTGGAGAATGCTGCCCCTAACTCATCACCGGCATCCTCGCGGGTGCGATCGAGTAACTGCAAAGCAGCATCAGCGTCCGATGCCGCCGATTGCGCCGCTGCCGCCGCACTGGCGGCTGCAAGGCCGGCACTGAGTGGATTTCCAGCAGCAGTGGCATCGGCAAGTAGGTCGATCGCTTCCTGCCCCGACGTGCGGGCCGAGTCCACAAGGTCCTCCATCTCCGCAGCAAACGCCATTGCACTCGCTGAGCCCTCCGGAACTTCGGCGAGTGCATCCCCCACAGTCTCGATATCGGCCTCGACATCATCGAGATTCGCGGTCACCCGGTCTTGAAGTTCTGGCAATTGGTCGAGTCCCTGGGAAACATCAATGTCCAAATCGTCGGTCACGCCGTTGACGGTGGCGGCCAACTCATCGACCGCGCCGCACACCTGCGAAGCCCACGCGCTGAGTTCTTCAGCGCTGGATGTTGCTGTCTCTTCCGGCGGCGCACTTTCTTGCGCATCGGACGTGCAGCCGGCCAAAACAAGAACGACGACGCTAGTAGAAACGAACATGGACATCTTCATTTAGATTCCTATCAGCGTTCGAAGGTGGCGTGGAGCGGGCGAACCGTGCGAGAGCATGAGGTCATGGACCTGCCTATCGGTCCAATCAGGATGTAGGACGCGAAGATCCTCGGCGATACTGCGCACTGCCCGGTAGCCAACGAAGTACGTCGGTAGTTGTCCTGCGGTCAGGAGCGCACGGCGCCACTTGCCGGACGCCTCTCCTTCTTCCTGGAATCCGCGGAACGTCATCAAGCGCATGCCCTCATCTTCAGTCATATCCATCGAGTGCACGCGGATGTCAAGGATGGTGTTGATCGCCATGCGCGCTTGCATCTTCAACTGCTGCAGTCGGATCGCCAGCGCGGCTAAGGCTGCATCGCTCGGTGCGTATCCGCGATCGAGCATGAGTTCTTCCGCGTATACCGCCCATCCTTCGACAAAGACGCCGCTGAAACCGAATCGGCGCACCCGAGTAGCCGTTTGTAAACCAGCCGCGTGCGCCAGTTGCAGAACGTGGCCGGGCATCGCCTCGTGCACCGTGAGGTCGTGCAGCAAGGTGCCGTTGTACTCCCGATAAAAGGATTTCACCTGCTCGGCATCCCAGCTAGCCGGTGTTGGCGAGACGGCAACATAGGTGGGTACCGAGGCGCTCTCCAAGGGGCCTGGGGCGTCGCAGTAGGCCACCGCTACTCCACGGTGGATTTCTGGCATCTCAATGACCTGGGTCGATACCTCCGGAATGGAGACCAGACCCTTCTCCCGGACGAAGGACGTGCTGCGCTGCAGCGCCTCCTCGACCAACCCCAAGACCGTTGTGTCATCAACCGGTGCGGACGTGGCGATCGCATCAAGGGCCCGGCGTACCACCTTCTCCGCGTGCACCGACTCATCCAGGTATTCCGCCGCCACCTCGCGCATCTGCTCAGTCACTCGGTCCAGGTGCTGTTCTGCTTCTTGCAACAAGTGGTTGGCGTTGGTCGCATCGTCAAGGGCGTGCCAGAGAACTCCGGCGTAGGTGCGCTGATTGAGTCGGGGGCTGTGAGTTGCCATCGCAAGCTGATCAGCCAACCAGGCAAGGTGGGTATCGATGGCTGCACACGCATCGTCTATTCCGCCCGGAACTGGTAGGCCACTTTCCTGCGCGGCCTGCGGCAACGTGCTAGCTATCAACTGACGAGTGCCACGCAGTTGGTCGATGGCGGTCTGTACGTGGATTGCCGGCATGGAACCCAAGCTGCGTCGGGCATTGTCAAGAAACTCCGGCACGGCGGCCACACGCCCTTGCGCACTGGTGATCCTTTCCGGCAGCGGTGCAAACTCCCGGGAAAGCAGCAGGTGGATCGCCGTTCCCGGATTCCAGACCATGGGGTTCCACTCGGTGCTGCGCAACTCTTCAATCTCGAAGACTTCGCGCTGCAACCGGGCCCGCAAGATCTCCAGGTCGACGAGATCTTCGACATCAAGTTCGACATCATCGACCGCATCAATCGCGGTGAGTTGCTCGTCGATGGAGCGCGCTCGATCATCAAGGGCGGAGGTAGTGAGATCGGGCAGACGATCATCGTGGCGGTGGTTACCTAGCCAGGTAGCTGCGACCGGGTCGGCTTCGAGCGCCGCGTCGATGGAACTCTCTGCAATCGCTCGGAATTCTTGGGTGGCTTGATTCATGCCGTTCACTCCGCCGCTTCGATAGACCGGATGTGATCCATGCGTCTGCGCACCGAATCCCGTAACGCAGCCTCCGCATCCCACTGGTTCTCCCGAGCGACGAAAACCAGCGCCAACAGCAGATCCCCAAACGCCTCGGGTGATCCGACTGAAGTGACGGCGGTGCGCGCCATGTCTGTGTAGGTGGGCTCGGGCAGCCGATCAGCGAGAGACAAACTGCGTGCCTCGACTTTGGCGGCGCGTAGCAGCGCGGGCAGACTCTCAGGAATCCCCTCAGTGACGGACTCACGGCCCTTTTCTTGGGCTTTGAGCGCATGCCAATTCGATTCCACCTGCTCAGCAGTCGTGCCCTCGGCATCCGCAAAGACGTGCGGATGCCGGCGAATCAGTTTCTCGATGATCCCGTTTGCGACAGCATCCACATCCCATGCGCCTTCGGTGTTCTCTTGCGCAATACGCGCGTGAAATACTACCTGCAACAACAGGTCCCCAAGTTCTTCGCGTAGGCCGTCGTCGTCGTTTGCCTCTATCGCTTCGACAGTTTCATAGGCTTCCTCAACCAGATACTCGACAAGACTGTGGTGGGTTTGTCGTGCATCCCACGGACAACCGCCGGGTGATCGCAGCCGATCCATCACCTCGACGAGGTCCAGGATCCGATCACCGCGCCGCGACATGAAGACGGCTACGACGTAGCGGGGGCGGACAGATCGTCGGGAGTTCCCCCGACCGCCAAACTCACCGGGTCCCAGGTGCCGTACCGCGGGCTAACCTCGGTTCCCACTTGCTCGCTGAAGGCGGTTACCGCATTGAAGATCGCTGCCGATTGGCTCTCGGGTGAACCTTGTGGGTCGAGCTCGAAGCTGATTTTTTGCGCCAAGATGTTGACGCGGATGATCTCCGGGATGTCGTCGGGAGCGAGGTCTTGCTGCACGAGCGCCTCCTCGAATGCCTCTTGCCCACCGGATGCCTCCGCGTAGTTGGCAAGAGTGGCATCGAGTTCGCCTTGGGTGACTTCGATTCCTTCCTGCTCGGCTAGCTGCTCAACCAGACTCGTGGTGATCATTCGATCCAACGTGGTGACGACCAACGCCTGCGACGACGAGTCCACCGGACGCCCCTGCGCTATGAGAACCTGCTCAACTTGTTCGGTCAGCTCGCGCTCGGAGATTCGATCATCGCCGACGACTGCTGCCGCCCCGGGGGAAACGTCACCGCATCCGGTGACCAGCAGGCCCGCGGCCGCGAGCCCAGCAATCATCGCCCGTCGCCTACTACCCATGTTCTGCTCCCTTGGTTTGTGCTGCAGCCGATGCGGCGCCTGGTCGTCCGGTGATCACCGTGAGCAGTTCATCAGCCCAGGTGAGGAGGTCGGCGTCTTTCAGCGGTGCCGCGCCGATGGCGCCCTTTCCGGCGGTCGGGCGCGGCACGATGATCGTACGTACCGCCGGTTTGATGGTGGTTCGCGGGTATAGCCGGGTCAACCGCATCTGGGCCGACTCGGCCAATTCCACCGGGTGCAGGCGGATCCCGTTTCCCTGGGAGATCACTTCGTGCACGCCGGCCTCCCGGCAGTGCACCCGAAAGCGCGCGACCTCGACCAACGTTCGCGCCGGCTCGGGAAGCGGGCCGTACCGATCGAGCAGCTCTGCGGCTACCTCGTCTACTTCGGTGTCGGTATGGGCATCGGCGAGACGCTTATACGCCTCGAGCCGCAGCCGCTCAGCCGGTACGTAGTCCTCGGGTAGGTGCGCGGTTATCGGCAGTTCCACCTTGACATCGGCTGGCTCAGGTTCGCCCTCACCGGTGCCGGCCTTGTGTTCGGCCAGGGCCTCCCCGACGAGTCGGACGTACAAGTCGAAACCGACATCAGCGATGTGACCGCTTTGCTCGCCCCCGAGCAGATTGCCGGCCCCGCGGATTTCAAGGTCCTTCAGCGCGATCTGCATACCCGAGCCCAGATCGCTGCGCTGGGCAATGGTCGCCAGGCGTTCGTGCGCCGTCTCTGTCATGGTCTTGTTGGGGTCGTAGAGCAAGTACGCATAGGCCCGTTCCCGGCCACGGCCCACCCGGCCGCGCAACTGATGCAGCTGAGATAGCCCGAAGGTGTCGGCCCGATCGACGATAAGTGTGTTGGCGTTGGCGATGTCGATACCCGACTCAACGATGGTTGTGCACACCAGGACGTCGATGTCCTTATTCCAGAAATCGACGATCACCTGCTCGAGTCGTGATTCGGGCATTTGACCGTGGGCTACCGCCACCCGGGCATCAGGCACGAGTTCTTGCACGCGCCGGGCAGTTCGGTCGATGGACTCCACCCTGTTGTGTACGAAGAAGATCTGACCGTCTCGCAGTAGTTCTCGGCGGATAGCTGCCGCGATCTGGTTGTCGTCGTAGGGACCGACATACGTCAAAACTGGGTGCCGCTCCTCGGGTGGAGTTTGGATCACCGACATCTCGCGGATTCCGGTCACGGCCATTTCCAAGGTACGCGGAATCGGAGTTGCGGACATCGCCAAAATATCGACGTTGGCGCGCAAAGCCTTCAAGTGTTCCTTGTGTTCCACTCCGAAGCGTTGTTCCTCATCAATGATCACCAAACCGAGATCCTTGAAACGCACTTCCGGACTCAATAAGCGATGCGTTCCAATGACGATGTCTATCGATCCATCCTCGATACCAGTAAGCACCCGTGATCGCTCGGTATCGGAGGTGAAACGTGAAAGCGCGGCGATGGAAATGGGGAAGGATGCGTAGCGCTCCCCGAAGGTCGCCTGATGCTGTTGAACGAGCAACGTCGTGGGAACGAGAACCGCTACCTGTTTGCCATCTTGGACTGCTTTAAACGCCGCACGAATCGCGATCTCGGTCTTGCCGTAGCCGACATCCCCGCAGATGAGGCGATCCATCGGTATGACGCGTTCCATATCGCGTTTGACTTCGTCGATGCAGGCGAGCTGATCTCCGGTCTCGACATACGGGAATGCGTCTTCCAACTCGCGTTGCCAGGGGGTGTCTGCAGCGAAGGAATACCCACGACTTGCTTGCCGAGTGGCATAAAGGCGCACGAGTTCTCCGGCAATCTCACGCACCGCTTTACGGGCTCGTCCTTTGGTCTTTGCCCAATCGCCGCCACCGAGCCGGTGCAGACTCGGGGACTCCCCACCCACGTACCGGGTAATCAAGTCAAGTTGATCCATCGGTAAAAACAGACGATCGGCCGGTTGGCCGCGCTTGCTGGGGGCGTATTCGATGATCAAGTACTCGCGCTCTGCACCCTGGACAGTTCGCCGCACCATCTCCACGTACTTGCCGACTCCGTGTTGCTCATGGACGACGAAATCCCCAGCCCGCAAGGTGAGTGGATCAACGGTGCGCCGGCGTCGACTAGGCAGCCGCCCGCTTTGTTCGCTGCGGGACCGACTACCGAAGAGTTCCGATTCGGTCAGTACCTGCAAGCCCGCGTCGTCCAGCACGAAACCCTGTATCGCCGAACTGCGCACCAAGGTGGCCACGCCCGCATCGGGCGACGCAAGTAGGTCGGCATGCACGCGGGCCGCGATGCCGGCATCGGCGAGTTCTTCTTTCAATCGATCCAGCGGTCCGCTTCCCTGGGCGGTGATGACGGTGGCCCGCTTTCCCTCGTTCCATGTCTGGATATCGGCGAAAGCCGCCTGGGCATCTCCGCGGTAGTCCTCGGTGAGCCGCGCCCCGAAATCCACGTCGGCGTCAACCGTGGGCAGCGGATTGGCATCCCACCATCGACTTGAATTGCGCATCGCTGCGGCTTGCAGCGCGTCGATATCCCAATACGCCGCGGGCGTGACATCGGCCGGTGCCTGCGCACCCATCGCGGCTCCTTGCCAGCCGGCCTGTAAGAACTCCTCCGCGGTCCGGATGACGTCAGCTGCACGGCTGCGGACTCGTTCGGGCTCGCTCACCACGATCGAAGTCCCGCGGGGCACCAGGTCCAACAGCACAACAGGTTCATCTTGGGCGACCGGCTCGTGCACGGCGGTGGCTAACAGACCCTGGTGCACATCCTCCAGTGATCGCTGGTCAGCCACAGCGAAGTAGCGGATGCTGTCTACTTCATCGCCCCAAAACTCCACCCGAACCGCATGTTCCTCGTGCGCAGGGAACACATCAACGATTCCCCCGCGCACAGCAACATGCCCGCGCCTTTCCACGAGATCGACCCGCTCGTAGCCCAAACCCACGAGTTGATCGACGATGTCGGTAAGGACGGCCTGGTCTCCAGGATGTAGCCGCACGGGACTCGCGGCCGGTACGCCGGCGTCGATGGGCTGGATGACCGCCCGGATGGACGCCACGACAACGTCCAAGGGCCCGAGCAGAGCATCGTTTGAATCTGGGTGCACGATCTGGCGCAACACCCGCGTGCGCCGGCCGATGGTGTCGGCCGATGGCGCTAAACGCTCGTGCGGAAGCGTTTCCCACGACGGGAAGGTCGCTATCGCCGCCTCGGGTAGGTAGTCCTGCAGCATCGCGCTGGTGTCTTCGGCGCCCTGCCCCGTCGTGGTGATGACGAGAGTGGGACCTGGGGTCGCTTCATGGATGAGAGCGCCGATCAGTGCGTGTGCACTTACCGGCGCCAATACATCCGCATGTTCGACCGTCGGGTCATTCGCCAGTTCGCTCAACCGGCGTGCCGGCGGGTAGTCCTGCAGGAGTTCGAGGATGCCGCGCAGGCTCACGATCCGGACGCCTCCACCAGCGCTTGTTGCAGGTAGGGATAAAGATCGGCGTGGGCGACAACCAGATTGTTGACGTACGGCGGCATATGGTTGAACGTGACCGGGTCGCCATCGAGTTGTGCAGCCCGCAGCCCGTAATGCTCGGCAACACCGTACGGCGCCGCAACATCCCACTCGTAAAAGCCAGTGTCATGGACGTAGGCATCCGCCCGACCAGCGAGGATCTCACCCACTTTTGCGCCCACCGAGCCAACATCAACGATTTCCACGCCGTAATCGTTGACCTTGGCTTGGCGCAGGATGCGGGCCAGTGCTGCTCGAGTTTCCTCGAGCGTGGCCGGCGGACGGCTACGAGAAGCGACCAACCGGATAGGTCGATCCGTAGGCAACGGCCGCACAGACACCTCATCGAGCACGCTGCGCGCGATGCCTTGCGCTGGCAGATCCACCGTGCACGCGCGCAACTGACCCTCTGTCCACAGTGCGATGTGCACCGCGAAGTCTGGGCGGTCTTGACCGTATTCCCAGGTGCCATCGAGCGGATCGACGATCCACACCCGGTCGGCTTGCAAACGCGCTGAATCGTCCTTGGCTTCTTCACTCAAGATCGCATCGGTGGGGCGCGCGGCGTGCAACCGAGCCAAGATGAAATCGTTAGAACGTTCATCCGCCGCATCGCGCAACCGATTGGCGGTGTCCTTATCTAGTGACGGCCCGTGGGTTGCCAGGAAATCGCGACGGATCTCCAACAGCAACTGCCCGGCCTCGCGGGCGACATCCTGCGACAACGCCGCATCATCGCGATCATCGCTCATCATTCGTCTCCGCCCTGCCGTGTGTGGAACTCATTCTGCGCTACCTCGAGGCCGCGGAGCACGAGAGTCTCCGCCGCTTCATCTGCCCGTTCGAGGAAGGCCGGCAATTCACTTCGTTGACTACCGGAGAATTGTTGTAGGACAAAATCCGCCGGAGCTTGCCGGCCGGGTGGTCTGCCGATTCCGAGTCGAATCCGGTAATAGTCACCTGTACCAATGGCCGACCGAATGCTCTTCAAACCGTTGTGTCCTCCGTCGCCACCGCCGCGCTTAAGGCGTACTGCGGTGAAATCGATATCGAGCTCGTCGTGCAAGACCAATAAACGCTCCGGTGGGATCCGATAGAAAGACAGTGCGGCCTTCACCGGCCCTCCGCTCTCGTTCATGTAGGACTGCGGGTTACACAACACGATGGGGATGCGCGATCCCGGTAGCCCGACGTGGGTCTCGGCGATGTGGGCAAGCGCTTTGCGGTGCCGGGATAACGTGACTGAGCACCGGGCAGCGAGTTGGGTCAGCGCCATCGCTCCAATGTTGTGCCGCGTACTTGCATACGCCGGTCCAGGATTTCCCAGTCCGACGACGAGCCAGGGCTCGGACACAGCGAGGACGGACTACTCGGAATCGGTCGAGGCGCCACCCTCGGCGCCACCGGCTTCGCCACCTTCGCCACCGGCCGCTTCCTTCTCGGCGCGGGCGGCTTCACGAGCGGCTTCGGCAGCAGCCATTTCCTGTGCCTTGGCCTTGACGTCGGCGACGGCGTGATCGACTGCCTCGAGCGGATCCTCCCCGCGTGCCACGGCCTCTTCGAGGGCCATGATCACCGATGCGGAGTCGTAACCGGCTTCAGCTGCGGCGATCTCGGCCTTGGCTACCGCATCGGCGTAGCTGGTTCGAATGGCGGCCTCTTGCTTGGAGATGATCACCAGGTCAACGTGCTCCAGGTTGCGCTTCACCGGATCGCGCTGCACATCGCGCGGCTTGGTGAGGTAGACGTTGCCGCCGTAGGAGACATTCAGCACCACTCGAGGCTTGCGCAGCGCGAGATTCATCTCGTGCTCGCTCACCGCGATGTGGACCAGTTCCATACCCTCGCCGTACACCACGGCCGGTACGTTCCCGGATCGGCGTAGCCGACGGGCGGCACCCTTGCCGAAGTCCGTGCGGGGCTCGGCGCTGATTTCGACATTGGTCATGGTGCTGCTCCTTCGGCATGTGCTCGAAAAATGTCTCTTCGTTCTCGCGGGGGCGTGGCCGACGGCGCGGCTAGTCGCCGCCCGCGTCGATCACGGCGACATGCGCTTTACGTACTGAGCGCGTGCCTCCCTCGCCGAGGACGGCAGGAGTCTAACGCTGTGCGAACAACCCCTCTGCGAGGGGTTAGTGGGAGGAGGCTTCGTCGGCTGTTGCTGGCTCGAACATCTTGGTGACCGAGCCGTCAGTGAAGACCTCGTTGATCGCCTGAGCGAGTAGGGGCGCAATCGACAAGACCGTGAGCTTTTCGAACTGGCGCTCGTCGGGAATCGGCAACGTATCGGTGACGACCACTTCGGAGATCCTCGATTGCTGGAGACGGTCGCGAGCCGGATCGCTGAGGATGCCGTGCGTTGCCGCGACGATCACATCCTTCGCGCCGTTTTCAAACAATGTCTCGGCCGCCTTCACGATGGTGCCACCGGTATCGATCATGTCGTCGACCACTACGCACACGCGATCCTTGACATCACCGACAACTTCGAAGACGCGTACCTGATTGGGCACGTCAGGATCACGACGTTTGTGAATGATCGCCAGCGGCGCACCGAGAACATCTGTCCACCGCTCGGCGACCCGCACTCGCCCAGCATCTGGGGACACAACAGTGATTTCGTCGGTCGAGACTCGGCCAGCAACGTGATCGGCCAACAGCGGCAAGGCGAATAGGTGGTCCACCGGTCCGTCGAAGAACCCCTGGATCTGCGAGGTGTGCAAGTCCACCGTCATGAGTCGGTCAGCACCGGCGGCGGTGAACAGATCGGCCATCAAACGCGCTGATACTGGTTCGCGTCCGCGGTGCTTCTTGTCTTGCCGGGCGTATCCATAGAACGGCACGATCACGGTGATCCGCTTCGCCGATGCGCGCTTGAGCGCATCGATCATGATCAGCTGTTCCATAATCCACTTGTTGATCGGCTGGGTGTGGCTTTGCAGCACGAAAGCGTCGGTCCCGCGCACCGATTCCCGGAAGCGAATGAAGATCTCACCGTTCGCGAAGTCGTAGGCGAGCGTGGGCGAAAGGTCGATCCCCAGTTCCTCGGCGACCGACTCGGCAAGCTCCGGGTGCGCCCTCCCGCTGAGCAGGACGAGCCTTTTTTGGGTGGGTACGGACTTCTCGGCCACTCATTCCTCCACAGGGGACGCGTCTGGGGGAACCTTGTCAGACGCCGCGTTCGCCTCGCGCGCCGCCCTTGCCGAAGACGAATCCGGGCGACGACGCTCCACCCAGCCCTCGATGTTGCGTTGCTTAGCCCGCCCCACGGCTATGGCACCGGGAGGCACATCTTCGGTAATCACCGACCCGGCGGCGGTGTAGGCCCCATCACCGATTTCCACGGGGGCGACCAACATCGAATCGCTGCCGATTCGCACGTCTCGACCCACCACGGTGCGGTGCTTGTCCTGGCCGTCGTAGTTCACGAAAACCGTCGCGGCACCGATATTCGAGCCCTCGCCGATCTGCGCGTCACCCACGTAGGAAAGGTGCGGAACCTTCGCACCATCGCCCACTTCGGAGTTCTTGATCTCCACGTAGGCACCGGCTTTGGCTCCGGTTCCAAGCCGCGCGCCTGGACGTAGGTACGTGAACGGTCCCACGGTGGCATCGGCGCCGATCACGGCCAACTGCGCCCACGTGTGGATGACCTCCGCGTCGGCACCGACCTCGCAAGCGATCAACGTGGTTCCGGGACCCACCCGTGCGCCCGAAGCGATCGCGGTCGGTCCTTGCAGCACCGTGTTCGGCAACAACGTGACGTCCGGTTCGATCTCGACATCGACATCGATCCACACCGACGACGGATCGGCCATCGTCACACCGTCACGCATCCAGCGGTGGTTGATGCGATCGCGCATGATCGCTGCTGCCTGCGCCAACTGCGCGCGATCGTTCACGCCCCGGATGTCGTCTGGGTCGGCAGCGATGTGCGCGTTCACCACCAGACCGTCGGCAGTCAGCATGCCGACAATGTCAGTGAGGTACTCCTCGCCTTGGGAGTTGTTCGTGCCCAGCCGTCCAATGCGCTCTCCGAGTGCTTCGGCATCGAAGACATACATTCCCGAATTGATCTCATCGATCGCCCGCTGCTCGTCGGTCGCGTCGCGCTCCTCGACGATTGCCGTCACAACGTCACCGCTGCGAACGATGCGCCCGTAACCCGTTGGATCGGCCAGCCGCGCCGTCAGCACCGTGCACGCTGCGGTGTGCGCAGCCAGCAACGAATCCACACTCGCTCCGGTGAGCAGCGGCGTATCCCCGGTAAGCACCACGATCGATCCTTCGGGGCGAGCGCCGCGCGCAATCAAGTCCTCCAGCGCAATCCGGACCGCATGCCCGGTACCGAGCCGCTCTTCTTGCACAACCGTCAGCACCCACGGCGCGACTTCAGCGAGATGCTCGGTTACCTGCTCGCGGCCATGACCAACGACGACGACCACGTGCTCAGGCTCGACATGGGCGGCCGCTTCCACCACGTGACCGAGAAGCGAGCGCCCGGCCACCTGGTGCAACACCTTCGGGGTGGCCGACTTCATCCGGGTGCCTTCCCCTGCAGCCAGGATGATGACGGCGAAGGGGCGCGGGATACTCACGGAAGCATCCAACCACTCACCTGGCACCCGACGAGCCGAATGCCCCCATACCCGACCTACGGCACGTCCTTGAGGATGTCGACCCGTCGTTCCGTGGGCAATTGCCGAAAAGCAGCCCATTCGCGTTCGCGCTGCTGGCGGGTCAGTTCCGGTGCTGTTCGCGACAGCAACCGCCAGAAGCGATTGCGTTCGAATTGGAATCCGATCTCTCCGGAGGGAAGTGGTGGGTTAACCAGCAGATCGATCAGGTCGGCCAACGTCGCTTGTCGCCCCGCGACGAGCAGCGGGTCTCGAAGGAGTTCGCGAGCCTGCGCATTCAGGCGAACACGGACACCTGCTCGACTTTCCACCCAATCGCGCAGCGCTCGCGTGAACGGCTGACCCGCTGGAATGACCATGTTGTCGGCGAAAGGAGCTTGAAGGGGTCGCGAGGTGGGCGCCCGTTCGGATACTGGGGGCTGGTGGCCAGCCAAGTGCGCCACCAAGGCTTCGATCAGATGCTGCTTGGTCCCGGAGTGGGGAACCGCCAGCCGAGCCGCAATGTGCACCAATTCGTCCTTGGTCCAATACCAACCGGTGATATCGGTGGGCTCGGCGACATCTTCCGGTGCTGGCCTCACTCGCGCCCCCATTCGTGCTCCCCGGGGAGGATTCGAACCTCCGTTGACGGATTCAAAGTCCGCTGTCCTGCCACTAGACGACCGGGGATTGCGCCTGCGGTGGACCACCTTAAGACCCGCCCCGATTTCGCG
>DASYOJ010000096.1:0-2502 GCA_036007925.1 Candidatus Nanopelagicales bacterium | reverse complement strand
TGCTTCGTCTACCACGTGATCGGACAGGGGACAGGTCAGTGGGATGTTCCCGTGGGTGGCATGGGGGCGATCACCGCCCAACTTGCCGATCGAGTTCGCGAGGCCGGCGGTGAGATCCGCACATCCATGGAGGTGATGGGGATCGCAAATGAGGGCGAGACCTACACGGTCACGGCGGTGCAAGACGGTCGGGAACTTAGTTGGTCGGCGCGGACCGTGGCTGCTGGGTTCGCCCCCGCGGTGTTGGATCGTCTTCGGGCGCGCGCGCCGATGCCGATCGATGATCTTTCCGGGGGAGCGCAAGTCAAGGTCAACATGCTGTTATCCCGGTTACCTCGCTTGCGCGATGATCGAGTGCGGCCGCAGGATGCTTTCGCCGGGACCTTCCATATCAATGAGGGTTATGGCCAACTCGATGATGCGTATCAGCAAGCAGGGTCAGGACGCTTCCCCGAGCCCTTGCCGGCGGAGATTTACTGTCACAGCCTGACCGACCCCAGCATCCTGGGGGAAAAATTACGTGCGCAGGGCGTGCATACCCTCACGCTCTTCGGGCTTCACGCGCCGCATTCGGTGTTCACGGGACCGAATGCGCCCAGTAAGGCTGACATCATCGCCGCTGTTGAGCGCACGTTGGACTCGGTGCTCGCCGAACCGATTGCCGATTGCCTGCTGCACGATGACAGCGGGCAGCCGTGCATCGAGGTCAACACCACTATCGACATCGAACGCGATCTTCGAATACCCACCGGAAATATCTTTCACACGCCGCTATCGTGGCCGTGGGCGCAAGATCTAGGCGAAGTCGGGACCTGGGGTGTGGAAACAGATTCTCCTGGATTGGCCCTGTGTGGAAGTGGTGCCGCGCGTGGTGGCGGAGTGTCGGGGGTGCCCGGACACAATGCGGCGCAGTACCTCCTTTCCCATCTCTCGACTCAATGAGGAGCGGCATGACAGGCAAGACAGCACTCAGCCATGAATTGATGACCGGCAAAGTCGTCCTGGTTGTGGGGGGAACGCAGGGTCTGGGGGCCCAAATCGCCCGCCGGGCCGCCGAATGCGGCGCTGAGGCGGTGGTCGTGAGCGGTCGCGGTGCGGACAAGGGCCGTGCTGTCGCCGACGAACTCACCGCCTTGGGCACCCACGGTGCCTTCGTCCAAGCCGATGTGGGCGAGGCGGAGCAGGCATTAGCCCTCGTTGATCAGGTGGTGACCACGTTCGGGCGGGTTGATTGCATCGCGAATGTCGCCGCCACCACTGCCCGCGGTTCGCTGGTGGATACCACCCCCGAACTCTTTGATCTCCACCTGAATGTGAACCTCAAGGGTCCGTTCTTTGTCATGCAGGCGGCTGTGAAGGACATGCAGCGCCGTTCATCTCCGGGCACGATCGTGAATATTTTGAGCATCGCGGCGCACGGAGGCCAGCCGTATTTGGCTCCCTATGTGGCGAGCAAGGCAGGGTTGTCAGGGCTGACGAAGAATGCCGCGCATGCGCACCGTTTCGACCGCATTCGCATCAATGGCGTCAACATTGGTTGGACCATCACCGATGGCGAGGAAGTCATTCAACGCACGGCGCATGGCGCCACAGATGGCTGGCTGGAGGAGGCCAGTGCGCAGCAGCCGATGGGCAAACTGGGCCAGCCAGATGAGATTGCCGATTTCATCGTCTACTTACTGTCGGATCGATCCGGAGTGGTCACCGGAGCGATCCTCGACTGGGACCAGATGGTGGTCGGGGGATCGGACTAACCGTCTTCCGAGCCGCTAGGCGAGGTGTTCGTCGAGGAACGCCCCAACTCGCTTGATGGAGTTCGACCAGGGTCCATAGAAATAGTGCCCGGCGCCCTTGTACTCCACGAGCTCATTATCAACATCGGCTTCATCAAGTGCACGCTTCGTGGCACGCGCCCAGGAGATGTCGCAACTATCGTCCTTGGTGCCGTGGAAGCTCAGGACGGGTTCGGTGATGCGGAAGAAATAGTTGCGAGATGACATCCGCTTCCAGGTCTCCGGGTTTTCCTTGGGTTCGCCGTACTTGCTCAGAATGCGATCACTGATGTCGTAGTCATTGCGCTGCCACTTGTTGAAGTTGTCGGCTGCATTGGTGCTGGTAGAGGCGTAGGTGATCGCAGCATCGAAAACTCCCGGCGCAATGGTCAGGGCCTGATAAGTGACACCACCACCCATCGAACGACCAAGCACTGCTACCCGGTTGTCATCGATCCAGGGGAGATCGGAATCGCGGATAGCCAGTCCTGCGTTGATGACGTCTTCTGCGTAGCCAAGGCGCATGTTGACATCACTTTTCGGATCCTTATCCGAACATGCGTGGTTGCGGTAATCGGTATGCAGTACTCCGTAGCCGTTGCGCGGCAGCCAGTCCTGTTCGCGCCGAAATCCCTGGCCGGAGACGTAGATCTTCGGGTCGATATACCCGTGGGCGAGGACGACCATCGGGAAGGGCCCTTTGCCCTTCGGTCGAATGAGAATGCCGCAG
>DASYOJ010000095.1:0-10439 GCA_036007925.1 Candidatus Nanopelagicales bacterium | reverse complement strand
TGCCGGTCACCGCTGAAGGTCTTCCTATGGCTGGTAGCCGCATCCCTTGCGTTGATCACGACCACCGGCGTCATCGCTTTCAGCATCGTGTTGGCCCGCACGGAAGTGCCCACGCCCAACGATCTAGCCACCACCGAAGCCACCGTTGTTTACTACGCCGGCGGTAAACACGAGATCGGCCGACTTAGTGACGCCAACCGGCGCGCCGCGGACCTACCCGAAGTTCCGCTACATGTGCAACAAGCCGTGCTCGCCGCCGAAGACCGCGGCTTCTACGAACACGGTGGCATCTCCCCGTGGGGTATAGCGCGCGCAGCCGTCAACAACGTGTTCAACTCCGACTCGGGAACCCAAGGTGGCTCCACGATCACCCAGCAGTACGCGAAGAACGCATTTCTCACCCAAGAACGCACCTGGCAACGCAAGATCAAAGAAGCACTGCTGGCGTTCAAACTCGAAACGATCGTCTCGAAAGACCAAATCCTCGAGGACTACCTGAACATCGCGTTCTTCGGTCGCGATGCATACGGCATCGAAGCTGCTGCGATGGCGTATTTCAACAAACCGATCCAAGACATCACGCTGTCCGAAGGCGCGGTGCTGGCCGCGATCATGAATAACCCGGGGCGGTTGAATCCCGAAGAAAACATCTCGGCGTTACGGGGGCGCTGGCAATACGTCCTCGACGGCATGCTCGCTGAAGGGTGGATAACCCAAGCGCAGTACGACGACGCCCAATTCCCAGAGATCGCCAAACGCCAAGCCGGCAACCGCCTGGGCGGACAAACCGGATACCTGCTCGAAGCGGTACACGAGGAACTGCTCGCCCTGGGTATCGACGAAACGCAGATCCAACGCGGTGGACTCACCGTCGTTTCCACGTTCAACCGGCGCGCGCAGCGATCCGCAGAGCGAGCAGTAGCCAAGTTCGGGCCGGAGTCCAAAACCAAAGGCGTGCGCATCGGGCTCGCTGCCGTTCGACCCGGCAGCGGTGAAGTAGCGGCGATGTATGGCGGTGAGGATTTCATCGACAACCAGATCAACAACGCCACGCGTCAGTTCGCGCAAGCCGGCTCGACTTTCAAGCCCTTCGCGCTTGCGGCAGCACTGGAAAGCGATCTGCCGTTGCGCTCGTATTGGCAAGGTGATTCACCGGCCACCATCAAGGGTTACGAGCTTACGAACTACAACGACAAGTCCTACGGCGAGATCACGCTTCTAGAAGCAACGCGCGAGTCGGTGAACACCGCGTACGTGGAGATGGAAGATGCCGTGGGTGTGGACCGGGTGGCCGATGCCGCCGTGCGCGCGGGCATTCCCAAGCGCACCCCCGGCATGAACATGAAGAACTTGGACCTGACCTTCGTCCTCGGAACTGCGTCGCCGTCTGCAGTCGATATGGCGAACTCCTACGCAACCTTCGCCGCCCGCGGTGAACGCGCCCGCACCACCTTCGTACGCAAGGTCGTCGACAGCAACGGCGATGTGCTCTACCGCGGCGAACCCAAAACCAAGCAGGTGTTCGACAAGGACGTTGCCGACACCGTCACCTATGCCCTGACCGATGTTGTCTCCAACGGCACCGGCGCCACCGCGCGCGATCTGGGCCGCCCCGCGGCCGGCAAGACCGGCACCACCGACATGAACAAGAGTGCCTGGTTCGTCGGCTTCACTCCGCAACTGTCCACCGCAGTGTTCATGACCAAGGAGAACAAAGACGGTATCCCCGTCTCGCTCTCGGGAACCGGTGGGCGCGAGATGGTCACCGGTGGCAGCTTCCCAGCTGCTATTTGGACCGGCTTCATGAAGGGTGCGCTGAAGAAGACCGACGTGGAGAACTTCCCGAAGCCACCGAAGAACAAACTGCGCGGCATGGATTGTCCGGAGTTCTTCTCCCCGGACATGGACGAAGTCCCGCTGGGCTGCCCAACCCCAGAGCCCCTCGAGGATCCGTTCGTGGACGAAGCCAATCCCGAGGACCCCGAGCAACGCGAGCCCGGTGAGCCCGGCGATGCACCCGCCGAGGAACCAGCCGGCGAACAGGACGGCAATAACGACGAAACAGTGAGCGCCTCAGGCCCCCGCACCGACAACCGCGACAATGGTCGCGATGACCGCGGCTCGGGCAAGAAGAAGAACAACGACGACGACTAACGCCCCCACCCGCTCCGATACTTTCGTTGCTGCGAGCAGCGAGCGCTTCGGTGGCGTGATCGGTAATCATGTCCGTCGCGTGGCACCGCCCTGGAATGTCCTTCGAGTCTTAATCCTGCTCGCCGCGGGCGGTTACTTCGTCGGTTACCTGCTCGACTACTCGTGCGTGGCCGGAGGGTGGGCCTCACCGGATCGCTACGAGCAGTTGTGCTACTCCGACATCCCGGCGCTATTCGGTTACCGCGGTTTTGCCGAAGGGTTCATCCCGTATTTGCAAACACCCCCCGGCGGACAACCGCTGGAGTATCCGGTGTTGACGGGTGCGTTCATGTGGGTGGCGTCGTTGTTGGCCACTCCGGTCTCGGACATCTTCGGCTTCGAACCGGTGGTCGGCTTCTTCGACCTGAACGTGCTCGGGCTGTTCGCCTTTTTGCTCGTTGCGGTGATCGCAACAGCGTTGACGGTGAAGCATCGCCCATGGGATGCGGCGATGGTTGCCCTGGCGCCGACGATGATCCTGGGCGCCACGATCAATTGGGATCTCATCCCGATCGCGCTGACTGCACTCGCGATGCTCGCCTGGGCGCGAGACAAACCCGGCTGGGCAGGGGTCGCGCTGGGCCTGGCGATTGCCGCGAAGTTCTATCCGGTGCTGTTGCTCGGTGCGTTCGCGATCCTGGCGTTACGCACCGCGAAGTGGAAACCGGCGTTCACGTTGCTCGGTGCAACGGCCGGCACCTGGTTGCTCGTCAACGCACCGTTCGCCATCGCCAACTTCGATGGCTGGTGGTACTTCTACTCGTTCAACTCCGAGCGCGGCGTGGACTTCGGTTCGATCTGGTACGCCGCGAGCGTGCTGGGTGTGCCCGCAGTCCCGGCCGATGTGCTCAACACCGTTGCAACGGGCACGTTCCTGATCGGATTCATCGCGATCGCGGTGCTCGCTCTGTCGACGAAGAAACGCCCGCGCCTTGCTCAAGTGGCTTTTTTAGTTATCGCCGCATTCGTGCTCTCCGGCAAGGTGTACTCCCCGCAATACGTGCTGTGGCTGGTGCCGCTGGCTGCGATGGCGCGGCCGAAGTGGCGGGACTTCCTGATTTGGCAGTTAGGGCAAGTCGTCTACTTCGTGGCGATCTGGTGGCACTTGGTCGGCTACGACGATCCGGACGGGAAGTCACTCGGCGTCGAGTTGTATGCGCTTGCCACGTTCATCCACGTTGCCGCCACGATCTACTTCGCGGTGATGGTGATTCGGGACATGATCAACCCGCAGCATGACCCGGTGCGCACCGATGGCATCAACGACGATCTCGATGACCCTGGTGGCGGTGTGTTCGATAACGCAGCTGACGCCTTCACGATCAATGGGCCAAAACCCGATGCGCGCACCCGATCTACGCGCAACCGGTCTACGACAGCCCGAGCACCGCGTCGAATCGCGAGGTCGTGAACCGCACCTCCGCAGTCATCACCTCACCAACTTCCGGTAGCACGCATTCGCGAGGCAACCACACCATCGACACATGTTGATGCGGTGGCTCGGCGAACCAGCGTTGCTTGCCCGCCCAGGTGAACGGAGACATGGCGCGCCCGGCGGCATCGAGCGCCCCGATCCCTGCGGTGGTGACGCGTTGGCGCAGTGAGGCAGCAGGTGTGGGACCGGCGAGCCCCACGCCGTGCGAGGTGCCGCCGGAGACCACAACCAAGGACCCATCCTTGGGCCCGGTGCGTTGCCGGTACCCAACGTGGGTTCCCGAGACCAGTGGGTGCACGGCGAGAACGGTCCCGCGGGCGCTCAACGCGCCACGATCGCCGAGCCACAACCGCGTTCCGGTGCGCAGCCGCAGCAGTGCATCGCCCAAACTGGCGCGCACCACCGCAAGTTCGTCGTCCTCGAGGTGGGAAACCCAGATCGTGTTCACCGGTGCGTTGTGCCCGGGCCACACAGCTGTCTCGGTTTGCCACAGCCCGGCCCAACGCACCACTTCGCGTGCTTTCGCGCTGCCGTCGCGCACCCCGGGTGGGGGGACGTCGTCGGCGGGTTGCGCGATCGGCATATGCACGGCCAAGCCTTCGATGAGTACCCGACCGCGTTCCATCGCCTCGCGAACGTCCGCATCGGCCAGCGCCGCAAGGAGCTCTGATTCGGCGAAACCGAAGCGGTGCATCGAGGTGCGCGCCTCGAGGATCACCCGCACCGAGCCAGGTCCTGGTGCCAGCGCGCGCAGCGCATCGATCGAGGACACCGTGCGGATCACCCGCCCGGCGTGCAGCTTCTCCCCGAGCCGCCACCAAGCGTCGGCTGCTACGGAATCCGCGGGCTGGAAGGGTTCGAGAACGACGATGTCCCCGCGTGTTCCGGCGGCAACGTCATCCACTTCGAAAACCGTGCCGACCGCGATGGTGTCTGCTTCCCACCGCATCGCCTCGGCGCCGAGCACCGCAGGTCCGAACCCGTAGCCGTTGCCTTTGATCACCGGCACCGGAGCACTTCCCGAAGCGCGCGTCACGGCATCAACAACGAACCGCTGGTGGTCACGCCAGCGCTGGGCATCTACCTGCAGGGAAAAACTCATCGGGAGTGATTGTCCTCTACTGACCGGCTCGACGCTGGTAGGCGGCGAACGCGCGCGCCCATATCGGCCGCAGCGGGTAGTCCCACTCGCCCACATACTCCTGCGCGTATCCGCCGCTGCCGACTTTGAAGCGCACCAAACCGATCAAGTGATTCGCTGGATCGAGCGTTGCTGAGATGCCGCGCAGGTCGTAGACGCGACAGCCGGCTTCATGCGCGCGGGTGATCATGTGCCACTGCAGAGCATTCGACGGACGCACATCCCGGTCCGCGGTAGTGGATGCACCGTAGGAGTACCACGCGCGATCACCCACACGGATCATGATCGTCGCGGCCGCGAGGTGTCCGTCGTACTCCGCTAGGTGCAACGTCAATTCGTGATAGCCGTCGTCGTTGTGTGAAGTGCCGTTGAGCGCATCCCACATGCGTTCGAAATACACCTGACCGCGCGGGGTGAAGTGATCGCGCTCCGCCGTTTCGACATACACGCGATGAAAGTCGGCGAGATCCTCGCGCGTTCCCAGCCGCACTTGCACACCGGACTTCTCGGCCTTGCGGATATTGCGACGCCACTGCTGGTTGAAGCTGGCGAACACATCATTGAGCGTCCGATTCTCCAGCGGAATGCAATACACATAGCGCGGCTGCACATCCCCGAACCCGGCGCCGGAACTCATCTCCTGCTGCCAGCCACCGGCGCGTAGTGCATCGACCACCTGGCTTGCGGAAGTGGAGTGCCAGTCCGCCGCAACGCGATCCAGTGATGCCGGTGCATTCCATGCATCGGACTCGGCGTCGGCTAACGCCTTCTTCACTGTGCCGGCCTCCCACCTGCGCGACGCCACCGGCGGGCCCATCTTCACCTGGAACGCACCGACCGCCTTGCAGTGCTCGAGTAACGGAGAGAGCCACTCGCCGACCGACCAGCCCGAGGTACGCGTCCAATCCAGCACCGGGCCTTCGGGGATATACGCCAACGAACGACGACGCACCTTCGGTACCGGGCGATGCAAGATGAGCGCCGCCCCGACTTGTCGATCGCCGTCGAACCAGCCAACCGATTCCGCGCGCCAGCCGACCTTCACCTCCGCCCACGAGGGAAGTTGCAGGAAAGACACCGAAGGCCTCGAGCGCAGCCAACGGGCGTGCTGGTCTGCGCTGATGGTGCGGACGGTGAGAGTCACGGGTTAAGACTTCCAGTTGGATTCGCGTAAGGCTTCACGAAATATCGAGATCGACGACCACCGGCGCGTGGTCGGAGGCACCCTTGCCCTTGCGGGCCTCGCGATCCACGTAGGCATCACTCACTGCGCTGGTGAATGGCGTATTACCGAGCACTAGGTCGATGCGCATTCCCCAGCCGCGGTGGAACGCACCGTTGCGGTAATCCCAGAAGGTGTACGGCTCGCCCTTGAGTGCTCGCGGCATAACCTCCGAAAGTCCGATCGATTGCACATCGGCCAACGCCGAACGTTCAGCCGGAGTCACGTGCGTGGAGTCGGTGAACAACGAGATATCCCATACGTCCTCATCGCGCGGTGCCACGTTGAAGTCACCGGTCAGCGCGTAGGGCAGGTCCGGGTTAGCGGCTAACTCGGCCTCGGCTGTCGCCTTCAGCGCGGCCAGCCACTGCAGTTTGTAGGCGTAGTGCGCGTGGTCGGGCTCGCGGCCGTTCGGCACGTACAGGCTCCAGATGCGCACGCCAGCGCACGTCGCGCCGATGGCGCGGGTCTCCACAACGTCGTCGTAGGCCGGTTGGTCGGTGAGATCCATGGTGACATCGGAAAGACCAACTCGACTGAGAATCGCCACGCCATTCCAGCGTCCGTTGCCGTGCGCGGCCACCTCGTAGCCGAGCGCCTGGATCGGCATTTCCGGGAACGCCTCGGTGGTGCACTTGAGCTCCTGCAGCGCCACCACGTCCGGCTGCGCGGTCTCCAGCCACTCGACTACCCGCTCGATTCGAGCACCGATGGAGTTGACGTTCCAGGTAGCGATCCGCACGCGAGCACCCTATGACCCCATTCCCCGCTCATCTCCCCGATGCGGCGTCAGGCGTGGCCGCGAAATCGTCCCGATCGCGGCCACAACCGCCGCCGCATCGGGGGAGGAATCGTCGGTTGCTGGCCAAATTGAGGGGTTTTCCCTATCGGATTTCGCAGGTAGAGGCGTCAAAGCACTTCAGCTTCACGTGCGCGCCACATCACAATGGGCCCATGGCACTTCGCTGCTTGGTGGTCGACGACGACGACTTCACCCGTGTGACGCTCCAGGCGGCTTTGCAGTCCGAGGGCTTCGAGGTTGCCGCATCGGTGAGTAGCGCCGAGGACGCGATCCGCTTCATTCGTTCCAACTCGGTGGACGTAGCCACGCTCGACCTTGACCTCGGACCCGGGCCGACCGGCATCGACCTCGCATTCGGGATTCGCCGCTTGCGCCCAACTGTGGGAATCGTGTTGTTGACGTCCTTTAGCGACCCTCGGTTGTTGGCATCGAGCGCCCGCGAACTCCCCGAGGGGGCGACGTATGTGGTCAAGCAGTCCCTGACGGACATCGGTTTCCTGAGTGAAGCGATCCGCGGCGCCGCGGGACCGGATCCCGCCGAGCAGGCAACCACCGCGGAAGTGCCGCTGTCGGATGCGCAGGTAGAAACCTTGCGCTTGCTCGCGTACGGCCTATCGAACGATCAGATCGCCCAAGCACGGTTCGTCTCGCGCAAGTCGGTGGAGCAGACCATTCGCCGCATCGCCGACGCCCTCGGTGTCGGGAAGGAGACCGGCAATAACCTGCGCGTGGCGCTCGCGCGCGAATACTTCCGCTTGACCGGCGCAACACGACACATCCATGTCTAAACAGCAGCGCCTGATCCTCGGCCTGACGCTGCGCCAACACGTCGGCGGACGTTGGGCGATCTCGATCATCTCGGTCCTGCTCGTCACGCCGTTGGGCATCGCCGCAAGCGGTGCGAATGTCGCCTCGGTGCAAGGAACGCAGAGCATCGGTCAATGGTTGATCCTCGGGCTTGCGGGTTCGGCGGTCATCATCGCGGTGTTGGTTGTCGCGAACTTCACGGCCTTTCGCAATCGCCGCGTGCAACCGGTGCCGATTTGGTGGGTCGTGGCGTTGGGTGTCATCGCTGGTGCGGCGCGCAGCGTCGTCGTTGTTCCGTTGAGTGCTGAACTGGGAGTGATCGATTTCAGCTGGCAGGAGATGACGATCCGGATGATCTCCGGCGGAGCGATCGGTGCGATTTTCCTGCCGTTGGGTGCATTGGTGTCCTCAGTTATCGCCTCGTACATCACACAACGACGTGATTTGTTGCTCGAACTCAGCGACTTGGAGGTCGAACGCATGCGCGCCAGTGGCGAAAGCGAAGTGTTGCGCGCCGCGGTGCTCGATGAGCTGCGCTCCGAGATGGGTGACCTCGTGCAAACCGGAGATCCTGCAGCGGCGCGCGATGCCAGCCACCGCATCTGGGAGCAAAGCGAAGAGGTGCGAACACCGAAGGTGTCGTGGCGCGATGTGCTGTGGGCGACGCTCGCGCACAACCCCTACCCAACCTTCGTGGTGGCAGCATTCTGGTCGGTGAGTGCGTTCGGCAGCCTGGTCATCGCCGCTGGAGTTCTGCCGGCCATCGGACAGCTTCTCTTCTCCATCGCTTGCATTGCGGTGGCGTTCTGGGCCGGACGGAAACTCAGTGCCCGCTTCCCGAATGTCTCGATCGGGATCCTGATCGCGGTGGTGGTGTTCATCGAAGCAACTGTGGGCTTGCTGGCTCCTTTACTGTTCCAACGCGATCCACTCGTCGACAACAGCGCGGCGATGTTGGCCAACGCGATCTGGATGCCGGTGCTCATCTTCATGGCTGGCGCGGTCGTTTCCGCGATCCGTTCCGGCGACGACGTCCTGCGCCAATTGCGCGAGCGGGTTTCGGCAACGCAAGCGCGCACCTCCGCCCAGGAAGCCGAGACCGCCAGGATCCGCAAAGAGGTTGCCGCTGCGCTGCACGGAACGGTGCAATCGCAACTGCTCGCATCGGCGGCCGGGTTGAACCAACCGCGGATTGCCGAGCTCATGACCCGAAGTCCGCAGGAAGGACTCGAAGCCGCGTTGTCTTCTATCGATGCCGCAACGGCTTCAACTGTTGACATCGCCGAGCGCCTTGAACGCATCGAGCGATCGTGGGGAAGCTTGATGCAGGTCACCATCACCGGTGTGGACCACGCGCAGGAAACCGGACACGAAAAGGCGGTGATCCGAGTCGTGGAAGAGGCCTTAGCGAACGCCTACCGACACGGCCACGCGGAAATCGTTGAAGTGTCGATCGATGCGACTGCGAATGGTGTGATGATCCGCGTTATCGATGATGGCGACGGACTTCCTGCGAAGGTTCGACCTGGGCTTGGTAGCGCGCTGCTGGAGTCACTCGCACCTGATGCGTGGTCCTTGACTGAGATGCCCGAAGGTCAGACGCTTCTCAGTGTCGAATTACGCGACAACCAGACCTAGTTCCTCGCATGCGCGTTGCATCTGACGGTCGCGGGTGAGTACTACGTCTGCTTGCACGAGAAGCGCGCTTGCCAGATGGATCGCATCGAGCGCTCGCAGGAAGCGAGCGGGTAGGGAGGCGGCGATTTCGAGCACCGCCGCGGAGGGGCTTAGGAGATCAATACCGGCCAGCAACTGCGATGAGATGAAAGAGAGGTCCGTTTCCTTGAGGTCCCGACGCAGTGTTCGAGCGATCTCGACAGTAGTGATGTGCGATGTTGCCACGTCTGCACGCTGCGTGAATTCCGCCAGGACAGGCCGCTCCTCGAGGATGTCACCGAGCACCACACTCGAGTCCACGTAGGCGAGCGTCACTGTCTGTCCGCTCGAACATCATTGAGACCGGCGAGTAGTCGCTCCCTGCCGATGGACCGGAGGAGGGTCACCACCTCAGGATCGGGTTCGCTCTTTGGCGTGGGCGCCGGTGTGATCAGGTGGCGCACCTCCTTGGGGTAGGCACGCAGGCGGTAGTCGCGCACGAATTCCTCTAGGGCCTCGCGTGCGAGTTCTTGCTGGGAGCGACCGGTCTCCTCGGACAGTTCCCGGAGCGCGGAAGCCAATTCCTCGGGTAGCCGCAGGTTCATCGCCACGAAGTCACGGTACCGCTTTCGGTACCACTCATCCGCCGGTGCCGTCGTCGTCATTCCTGTCCCCTTCCCCATTCCTGCGGCGCTTGTGGCCGCAAATTCGACCGAATCGCGGCCACGCCTGACGCCGCAACGGGGAGAGGGTGGCCCGACTGGGGGTGCGCCGGGAAGCCCCGATTTCTCCCCTGGGGATAACGGCCGCTACCCTTCACGGGCTGCTGGGAAACCAGCCGCACGCACAAAGCCCTCCTGCTCCGGAAGAGATCCGGGGCCGCTTAGTCCAAAGGAGGTGGGCAGTTCATGCGTCATTACGAGGTCATGATCATCCTCGACCCCGATCTAGAAGAAAAGACGATCCAGCCGAGCCTGGAGGCGTTCCTCAACGTCATCCGCAGCGACGGCGGCACCGTCAACAACGTGGACATCTGGGGCCGTCGTCGGATGGCTTACGAGATCAACCACAAAGGCGAAGGCATCTACGTGGTGCTCGACCTGAATGCGACCCCCGCCGCCGTGGCCGAACTCGACCGCCAGTTGAACCTCAACGAGGCGATCGTGCGCACCAAGGTCACGCG
>DASYOJ010000094.1:0-5730 GCA_036007925.1 Candidatus Nanopelagicales bacterium | reverse complement strand
CTAACCTCACCCCCCCTCCCGCCGTTTCCCCCAGGATCGGGGTGAATTGGGTTGATTCCTCCAGGAACCAAGTGCGGCACGTCGTTTCCCCCGGGGTATGCTGCCGGTTCGCGTAATGCGGGGCTGTAGCGCAGCTGGTAGCGCACCTCCATGGCATGGAGGGGGTCAGGGGTTCGAGTCCCCTCAGCTCCACCGAAGAAAGTCGTGCGAGAACGACGACGACGCACCGCGCGCCACGCCCTGATTGTGGGAGTCGCCCGCCGCGCACCCCCGAAACAGTTTTCTGGGGCTAGCCCTTCATCACGATGACGGTCAGTTCGCTGACGTCCGGATCGCCGCCGCCGGGGGGAGTGGCGGTGATCGTCACCGTTGCGGTTCCCAGCTTGCGGGCGGTGATGGTCCAGGTGGTCTCGCCGGGTGCGCCCACCAGGTCGGTCTCGGGTGCGGTGAACATGCCCTTGCTGACTTTGATCGCCTTCTTCTTGCCGGACTTCGTGGCCCGCCAGGTGAAGCCAGTGGTGCGGTTGGTGGTGAGCTTCAGTTCGATCTGCTCACCCGGAATCAGGCGTACCTGGGCGGGCAGTTCGGTGACGACCAAGGTGACGTCGTCGTCGTTACCGACGTGGTCGTCAGCCGAAGCAGCAGGCATCGCTACGCCAAGCGATCCGAGTGCGAGTGCGAAAGCAGCGAGGAGTCCGGTCACGGTGCGAGAAATACGTGTCATGCCTGCAGTCAATCGCACAGCGGCTGGTTCGTCTACGGGTGGGGTTCAGATTCCATGGCCGGTGCGCGGCGGGTTGCCAGGTAGGAGCCAACGATGACGAGTGGGAATCCCAGCGCGATGCCCCAGGTCAACGGCTCAGCAAGAACGACGACGCCCAGCAGCAACGCCACCGCCGGCGCGATGAACGTGATCACGGTGGTGCGCGATGGTCCCGCCTCGGCCACGAGGGCGAAGAAGACCACGAAGGCGGCGGCGGTGCACAGCACCCCGAGAATCACTACTGACCACCAGGAGGCCACGGAAACCTCGCCGGTGGGCCGGGTCACCCACGCGAAGGGCGCGTAGACCAGAGCGTTGACCAGGAGTGCCATGGTGATGACGGTCAAGGCCGGAGCGCGCGACAACTTGGTGGCCACGATGATCGGGCCCAGGGAGTAACCGGTGATGGTGATGACGAGGGCCGCGACGCTGAGCCAATCGTCACCGCGGATGTCCAGTCCAACGAGCGTGGCCACACCCATGATGCCGATTGCTAGACCCAGTGCCCGCCCCGCGGTTACCCGGTCGTCGATGCCGATGCGCCAGCCGATGATGGCGGACATGATCGGAACGGCGGCGATCAAGATCGCGGTGGTCGAGCTCGACAACCGAATCTCGGCGTAGGTCAGGGCGCCGAAAGGTAACGCGATCTCCACGAACGCGAAGATGACGATCCAGGACCAGTCCACGACCGTGAGCCGGCGGATATCGCGCCTGGCGATGACGATGGGTAGCAAGATCACGGCGGCCAAGGCGACGCGGATCCACACGATCATCGCTGGGGACAGATCCTCGACCGCGATCTTGATGAAGAGGTAGGGAATGCCCCACAGCACCGAGAGTGCGATGAACAGCAGCCACGCCCGAGCAGTCACGAGGTGGCACTGTACGCCTGGGGGAAACGATCAGATGACCCCCGATTCTGGGGGAAGCGAAGCGAATCCCCCGGAATCTGGGGGAAACGGGAAAGGGGAGGGTGGTGGGGGAGCGCAACGTCCTGGTACTCGCGGACTCGCTGGCCTTCCACGGACCCGAGCGCATCGAATCGCCCACCGACCCACGGCTCTACCCGCACGTGTGCGCCACGCATTTGCACGCTCAGGTGGATCTGCTGGCCCGCGAAGGTTGGACCTCGCGCGATGGCTGGTGGGCGCTGACTAAGGACCCGGTGGCCTACGGGGTATACCTCCCGCGCGCGGACTTCGTGGTGATCGGCCTCGGTGGCATGGACCAACTACCCGCGTCGATCCCGGTGTGGTTACGCCAGACGATTCCCTACGTGCGCCCAGGAGGATTACGACGACGCCTGCGCGCCGCCTACCGCACCGCGACTCCACCCATCATCAAGGCGACCAAAGGGATGTTCCGTCAGGTGCCGCAGCAGGTCACTGATCGCTACCTCACCCGCATCATCGAAGCTATTCGCGTTGTGCGCCCCGAAATCCCGATCGTGTTGCTCGCACCTACGCCCTATGACTCCCGGTATTACCCGGCCGGGCGCCACCACGCAGGTGCTGTTGCTTCGGCGCGGCAACTGGCCGACCGACTCGAGGTAGGGCTGGTGGATCCTGGGCCGTTCGTCCTACCGGGCTTGCGCGATGGCAGCGCCAACCCCGATGGGATGCACTGGTCCTGGCAGGCGCACGCATCCGTTGGTCGGGAACTTGCGGAGGTGGTGGGTAGTCTTTCCCGGCCATGACTACTGAGGAATCCCGCTACGACTTCCACGCCATCCAAGAACGGTGGCTACCGGTGTGGGATGAGCTCGCGCCGTTTCGTTCGGGATCGCCGGATGATGATCGCCCTAAGAAGTACATCTTGGACATGTTCCCGTATCCGTCCGGGGACTTGCATATGGGTCACGCGGAGGCGTACGCGCTCGGCGATGTGATCGCCCGGTATTGGGTGCAACGCGGCTTCAACGTGATGCACCCGATCGGCTGGGATGCCTTCGGGCTACCCGCGGAGAACGCCGCGATCCGTCGCGGTGAGGATCCGGTGCGCTGGACCTACGACAACATCGCCCAACAAAAAGCATCGATGCGCCGCTACGCGTGCAGCTTCGATTGGGACCGGGTGCTGAACACCTGTGATCCGGAGTACTACCGCTGGAACCAATGGTTCTTCCTGCAAATGTTCGAGCGTGGCTTGGCATACCGCAAGGCCAGCAACGTCAACTGGTGTCCGGAGTGTCAGACCGTGCTCGCAAATGAGCAGGTGGTGGCCGGGCTGTGCGAGCGCTGCGATACCGCGGTCACCAAGAAGAAGCTCACGCAGTGGTATTTGAAGATCACCGACTACGCCGATCGTCTCTTGGACGATATGGCCCAGCTCGAAGGGGCGTGGCCGGAGAAAGTTCTGCTGATGCAGCGCAATTGGATCGGCCGATCGACCGGCGCCGAGGTCGACTTCGTGATCGAAGGCCGGGATGAACCCGTAACGGTCTACACCACCCGCCCGGACACGCTGTACGGCGCAACGTTCTTCGTGGTTGCCGCCGATTCGGATCTCGCGGCCGAACTCGCGAACGGCACCGACGCCGAGACGCAGTTCGCCGAGTACCTGGAAAAGGTCAAACAAACGTCGGAGATGGATCGCCTGGATACCTCGGGGGAGAAGACCGGTGTGTTCTTGCAGCGGTATGCGATCAACCCAGTCAACGGCGAGCAGATTCCGATCTGGGCTTCGGACTACGTGCTGGCCGATTACGGCACCGGCGCGATCATGGCGGTACCGGCGCACGACCAACGCGACTTGGATTTCGCCCGCGCCTTCAACCTCCCGGTGCGCGTGGTGGTCGATGCGGGTGAGGATCCATCGGTTACCGGTGAAGCAACCGCCGACGACGGCCTGCACATCAACTCCGGTCCGCTCGATGGCCTGGGCAAAGAAGACGCCATCGCGACGATGATCCAGATCCTCGCTGAGCGCGGCACGGGCAAGAAGGCCGTGAACTACCGGCTGCGCGATTGGCTGATCTCGCGTCAGCGTTATTGGGGAACGCCCATCCCGATCATCCACTGCCCAACCTGCGGTGAGGTCCCGGTTCCCAACGATCAACTGCCTGTCGAACTACCCCCGGCCGAAGGCTTGGACCTCAAGCCGAAGGGCACCTCACCCCTAGGTGCGGCTACCGAGTGGTCGAACGTCTCGTGCCCTCGATGCGGCGGGGAAGCAACGCGTGATCCGGACACGATGGACACCTTCGTTGATTCGTCTTGGTACTACCTGCGCTATGTCGATCCGCGTGACGACAGCGCCGCGTTTGATCCAGCGAAGGTGCGCGAGTGGTTACCGGTGGATCAGTACGTAGGTGGCGTGACCCACGCGATCTTGCACCTGCTCTACAGCCGGTTCTTCACCAAAGTGCTGCACGACATGGGCCTAGTCGACTTCACCGAGCCGTTCACCCGCCTGCTGAACCAGGGCATGGTGATCATGGAGGGCTCGGCGATGAGCAAGTCGCGCGGCAACCTCGTGCGGCTGTCCGATGAACTCGAAGGGCACGGGGTCGATGCGATCCGGTTGTCGATGGTGTTCGCCGGACCCCCGGAAGATGACGTCGATTGGGCCGATGTCTCACCGGCTGGCTCAGCGAAGTTCCTGGCTCGCGCGTGGCGGTTGTCCGGTGACGTCACCTGCGCCCCCGGCACTGACCCGGCCACCGGCGATCTCGCGGTGCGCAAAGCAACCCACCGCGCGTTGCACGATGCATCGCTTGCCGTCGAGACGTTCCGCTTTAACGTGGCGGTGGCGCGCTTCATGGAATTGGTGAATGTGCTGCGCAAAGCGATCGACTCCGGCCCCGGGCCCAGCGATCCTGCCGTGCGCGAGGGGGCCGAAGCCGTGGCGATCATGCTCTCCCTCGTTGCCCCCTACACGGCCGAGGACATGTGGGCCCGGCTCGGGCATCCGCCCACTGTGGCGCGTGCTGGTTGGCCGGCGGTGCAGGAGGAACTACTGGTCGAAGACGCCGTTACGTGCGTGGTTCAGGTAGCGGGGAAGGTCAAGGCGCGGTTGGACGTTGCCCCGAGCATCGGTGAAGACGAGCTTCGCGACCTGGCCCTGGCCGATGAGTCGGTTATCGCGGCGCTCGAGGGCCGCGATGTGCGCACCGTGATCGTGCGCCCACCCAAACTGGTCAACGTCGTCCCGCTGTAGGCCGGCACCGCCAGTCGCCCGTCCCCAGCGGTCCGGATCGCTATCCACAGGCCGGCGATCACCCCTAGTCATCGGCTACGCGCCGTTCCTAACGTCGCGGTATGTGGCCGCACAGAGATCAAACCCACGCCCGCCAGCGCCTGGCATCCCTAAGCGCAACGCAGCCCGCCAGCGCAACCAACGCAACCAACGCAACCAACGCAACCAACACAACGCACCAGTCCGATGACCTCGATTCCCCTGTGGCCCAACGCACCACGACGCTGCTGGAGGACCGTGGGACCGGCGCCGGCCAGGAAGACCAACAACCCCGGTGGTACCTGACCTGGGACCGGCGTTCGCAAAAGGCGCTTTCGGCACTGCTGGCCGCCCTATTCCTGGTGGTGGCGTGGTGGTGGTGGAGTGGGCGGCCGAGTCAACCGGTCACCGCCAGCGAGGTGTCGGTCAGCGAGGGCGTGCCGGTATCCACCGGTGCCGATGAGGATGTGGCTACCGGTGCAGTGATCGTGCATGTGGTCGGCAAAGTGGCCGACCCCGGGATTGTCGAACTACCACCAGGATCGCGCGTGCTCGATGCTATCGAGGCGGTTGGTGGTGCTCGAAACGATAAGGCGCTGGAGTCGGTGAACCTGGCGCGGATCGTGGTGGATGGCGAACAGATCGTTGTGGGGGCACCGGCCTCCGGTGGTGGCGACGGCAAGGTCAGTATCAACAGCGCCGATGCCACAGCGTTGGAACAACTGCCCGGTGTGGGGCCGGTCATCGCCGAACGCATCGTGGAGTGGCGCACGAAGAATGGCCCGTTT
>DASYOJ010000093.1:0-5643 GCA_036007925.1 Candidatus Nanopelagicales bacterium | reverse complement strand
CCCCCGCGTGCTCACCCGAATCCCTGCGCGCGAACACGATGGTTGGGCCTACCTCCTCAAGCGCAGCACAACGGATTTGAGCACCCTGGAAAAGGCTTTGCACGCAGTTGTGGATGGCAACACCATGGTCGATCCGGAGATTCTTGAAAGCCTTGATACGCGTATCGGGGTAAACCCCGAAATCAGCGCACACGCGATGCGAGTGTTGGCACAGGTCGCAACCGGATCGAGCAACACAGTGATCGCGCAGGATCTCGGGGTAACGGTGCGAAGCGTGGAGAATACGGTCAGTTCCCTGGTGAAGTCGCTGGGCATCGACACCAAGAGCGGTCAAGTAAACGCTCGAGTCTCCCTAACCCTCGCTTACTTGTCGATGTTCATCGCTCCGCGCGACTGATGCTCGTCACCGAGTAATGGCACGGTCAGTACGGTTCGCCCCTCAACTCTCTCGATGAACCAGCCCGGGTAGTGGATTGCGATCGCGCTCATCCCCAGTCCAACATCCGAATCGGCGGGAACGCCTACGCCGTTATCCCAGAGGCGCAGCACAGAGGCCTGATCGTGAATCTCGTGGGTAATCTCGATAGCCGTTGCCTTCCCGTGACGGATGGCGTTCGCGCATGCCTCCAACGCAACTCCGGAGAGTACCGGATCGGTCTTCTTCAGACGATCGATCACTTCGGTGCCTTGAATACTGACATCCGTTGAGATTCCGAGTATCAGTTCCTCGAACTTCGGTTCCTCGATGCCATCTCCATTCAGGATTTGCACCACCTCGGGCAGTGTGTTGTCGCAGGTGTCGCTTAGCTCCGCACATGCGCGATCTAGATCGTCGGAATTTCCTACGGCCGCGAAATCGAGGAGATCGGCGATTCCCACCAGCCGCGATTGCACGCGACTGTGTAACACGTCCGCTGCGTATCGGCGTGAACGATCGATGCTGGCCACCTCTGTTGCAAGTTCAGTTCGCGCTTGCAGTATCTGCTTTTGTGCGTGTTCGATCTCGTTGCGCATCGCTGCACCCCACCCGCGGCCCAAGGTGAGCAGCACGCCACTGATTACGTGGACAATCGCCCCGGTGCCAACCAACGATGCCCAGGGCTCACCCAGTGCAAGGGCGAAAGCTATTCCGGCAGCAGATCCCACGAGTGCCAATCCGATGATTAGCCCAAGCCACTGCAAGCCACGCGACAGCGGGCGGGACCGCCGCTCATTCGTGTCACTTACTCTGAGCAAAAGTGCCCGCAGCGTCAGAAGACCAAGTGCCAAGACCCCCAAGTCGGGAATGGCTGCCCACATGGGTCCGGGTCCGGTTGCTGGGATAAGTAGAGCCCCGGGCACACTGAGTAACCAGATGCCCACCACGGGCAGAGGTTCTCGTAAGGGAGAAATGCGTCGCCAGGAAATCGTGGTGGACTGGGTTTCGTCGTCAATTTCATCTAACTCGATGAGCGTAACGGGATGCAATGAGTGGGACAGTGGACGGACCGCGTTTGCTGCGATGCGGCGCAATGCTCCGGCGGCATCAACCAAGTTAATTGAATCCTGGGAACGCAGGGCGTCAGAAATCGCACACAATGGATTCACAACCTGATCCCGTACCTGATTGATACCAGCGGAGCGAAGTTCGGTGTCCAATCGTTGCTGCTCATCCAAAGTGGACTGTGCTTGGCAGGCGCGTAATCGGGATTCGCGCAGCGCGCGGCGTAGCCGTGAGCGCCATCCCAACGCCCACGCAGCCACCGCGCCGGAACCGGTCGCTGCTATCACATACAAAATGACCGACGCGGCTGATCCAATCAAGTCCGGCCGTTCGGGTGAGCGAAATGCAGGTAACACAAAAATGGCAACCAGCACGCTCATTGCTGCAACAGCCGCGTAGGTGAGCAATACCAGAACTCCCGAAGTAGTGGTGGCTCGCATGCTTTGCAATACGGGGCGCATGAGCAGTAACGCGATGGCGCTGATGACGCCTGCAATGGCATAAGCCAGAAGTGACATTCGCTGCCAATATGAAGCATCCGGACCGGAAGCGATGAAGGGCAGCATCGTCAACGCCAGGAGGAGAGGAAGTGCCCAGGTCCATACAGTCACTGAGTGCGCACCTGGAAGTCGCTGCAGCACCAACGTCCACTTCGGGGATCCCCCATGCCACATAAAGCGAAGGTACGGGGTTAGCGATGGATGTGAGATCGAAACGTCAGACACCGTGCGTCTCGGCCAGCCTCTGACGCCGGATCAGTTCACGGAACTGGCCGTCACTGTCTGCTAGTTCGGAGAACGTTCCCGCCTGCACTATGCGGCCTTGATCAAGGACCACAATCCGATCGGCTTGCTCAATGGTGGACAGCCTGTGAGCTATCACCACGCGGGTCAGGTCAAGTTGATCAAGGCTAGAGACAACTAAACGCTGAGAGACGTTGTCCAGCGCCGATGTCGCCTCATCGAGCAGAAGGATGCGGGGATTCCCGGCGAGAGCGCGAGCGAGGAGTAGTCGCTGCCGCTGGCCTCCGGAGATTCCTGCGCCACCTTCCACTACAACCGTGTTCAGGCCCATCGGCATTGCACGTACGTCGTCGGCAACGGCAGCCATTTCCAGGGCTGTCCATACTTGGGACGCCGAAAGCCCTCGGCCTAGGTCAACGTTCTCGCGAATACTTCCCGGAAGGATCGCACTCGCCTGCATAACCGTTCCGATCTGACGGCGGACGGCAGCTCGATCTAACCCAGTGAGATCGCGCCCGTCGAAACTCACTAAACCGGACTCAGGCTCTTCCAGCCCAAGGACGATCCTCAGCAAAGTGGTTTTGCCTGTGCCCGATGGCCCCACCACGGCGAGGTGTTCACCGGGATGAACGCTGAGGTCAAGACCGTTGAAGATCGGCGGCATGTCCGGGGCGTAACGAAACACGATGTTTCGCATATCGAACCCGCCAAGGAGCGGTGCGACTTGTCCGGCTCCGGCTGATTCGGGCGTGGCCCGCAGTACCGGCTCGACGCGACGCAGTACCGCCAAAGCCGACATTCCCGACCACGCGGACGCGATCGCTGCCGCCAGAGCCGAGTTGGCAACGGTGAGGGCAATTTGACCGGCCACTATTTCACCAAGGGATTGCCCGAGGGTTTCGCCAGCCGACGTGAGTGCCACCACGCCGAGAAGTAGTGCCAAGCCCAACGTTGGCCACAGTGCGCCCAAGATGGTCAGAATCGTCTGTAGGCGACCTCGAGTACCGGCCACATCAACACGGCGGGCTATCGATGTGAGCCAGCGCGCCGAGGCTCGCTGCAATGCGCCTGAGGCGCGAAGGCGCGTTATGCCGCGCAGTAGCTCAATTGAGCGACTCTCGGCTTCGATTTCCACAGCCTCCTTGGCAAGTTGAACCAGTCGGCGACCGATGAAGATCTCGGTTACCGCGCGAACCGCGAGAACGCCTACCACTACTGCGGCAATCCAGGGATTGATGAAGAAGGCGCCCGTGATCGCACCCACGAGTGTTGATGTGTCAAGAAGTGCGATAACGGTGGAGTCGGGTACTGCTGCTTGTGATGAATCAACAGCAAAAGCATCCGTTTGCCGTTCGGTTTGCGTGCGGGTTTTGTGCCATGACATGGGAAGTCGCAATTGACGATCCCACACGGCAGCAGCAGCCGTTGACGTGAACTGAGTGCGGATACGCAATAGGGCGAACATTCGCACCGCGCCTATCAGCGCAGACGCACCCAAAACCAAGAGGAGTGCCAATCCGATGCTGAGGACGTTGACACCTGACACCTCGGCAACCGACGTGGTCAGCCGTCCAGAGACAATCGGGATCACCGATGTCAGTGCGGCAATCATCCCCGTAGTGATAAGAACGAGTGCGACAGAACGACCAGAACCACGGGTGGCCAAACGCATCAGGTCCTTGAGTTCGGCAGGCTCATCTGGATTCAGTAGGGGCTGCAGCACGAGACCGGTGCTGTCTAGTTCTGCTGCGGATGTGCTGTCGATTCGTGTGGACTCGTGTGTGATCGGATCCCACAGGAGGTATCCCTTTCGATCTGGGAGGGCGACCTTCACCTCTTTCGTCTGGGCATCTGTGACCAACATCGCTGAACCCCTAAGTTCCCACCAGTTTTCGGGGAGGCTGAGCCTGCGTATCCCTGCAGAGCACGCCGCCGCCAAGGCGGTGAGCGGATCGCGCCCGCTCACCCGTGCATCTGCGATTGCCGATCGCAGCCTCACCGGATCCGCCGACAGTCCTATGAGGCCACTGAGTTTGGTTATCGCCTGAACCTCAGCCGGTTGCTGCCGACTGCTGTCGTCGGAGCGCCCGGGAACAGCATCGGCAATCTGCAGCACTGCGCTGTCAACCAGCCATGCATCACGTTCGTGCATGAGTGCATCGGACTGTCTCTTTCGGTTCTCGGCCTCCTCTGCTATCCGGAGCCGATCGGCAGCCTCGAGTGTGATTGATGGAGCATCCGGAAACGAGTTGGTGGTTGCGACGTCGAATCGCGCATCGGGAGAGGGGGAAGCAATCAGGCGAGCATAGGAAAGTGCTGCCCCACGTATTGTTGTGTGCGCTTCCAGGGTTCGAACGTGAATCCATGGCCCTGATCCATCCGGGACGCTTCGAGTCACGAACACATGCACGCTGCCCTGGTGCACGTGAAGCACATGTTCATCATCGAGATCGAATGCGCGGCCGAGCGTTGTCATGCTCGCACCAAAGTCGAGTACGCACCTTTAAGGGCAAGAAGGTCGTCGTGTGTCCCGCGTTCAACCACGCGACCTTGATCAAGCACGATGATCTCATCACAATCGCGCACGGTGGAGAGTCGGTGGGCGATGAGCAAACAGGCGGTGCCGCGGCGTCGAATTGCATTCAGGACGGATTCTTCGGTGGAGGCGTCTAGGGCACTCGTAGCTTCATCCAGGATCAGCACGGTCGGGTTTCGAGCCAAGGCACGCGCGATTTCCAAGCGTTGCCGCTGACCTCCGGAAAGGTCTGCGCCAAACTCCGCCAAGCCAGCTTCGTACGCGCCCGGTCGTCGAGCTATGTCCTCATGGAGACCCGCATCTTTGGCCGCTTCGATGACATCGGATTCGGCGATTGTGGGATTCCACATCGTGATGTTGTCGCGTATCGATCCAGAGAAGATTGTTGGGTCCTGATCCACAAGGGCGATGTAACTGCTGAGGGTGGACTCAGGCCACTGCGAACGCGGGAGGCCGTCTATCAGGATTGTGCCCCGCCACGGTTGATACCAGCCAACTAGCAAGCGGCTCACCGTCGACTTTCCGCAACCACTCGGCCCGACAAGCGCGACTCGTGTTCCTGGCTCTAAAGTCAAGGTGAAATCACTGAGAAGAGGTGCACCGCCAGGGCTATATCCGAAATCAACGTTGCGAACCTCGATGAAGCCGTGGATGGAACGCTCTGGCGAACCCGGTGCGGGGTTCCCCCACGCTTGCAGGTGTGCGTCCGGAGCGGTCTTCAGGACGTCATCAATTTGATCGAGTTGGCCTCCCAGGTTCTGTGACTGCTGAATCTGACCGATTGCTGCTGGAATGGATCCGAGCACGATTCCGCTTAAGGTCTGAACGGCTACCAATCCACCAAGCGATAAAGAGCCGCTGGCCACTCCCAGCAAAGCGGT
>DASYOJ010000092.1:0-12529 GCA_036007925.1 Candidatus Nanopelagicales bacterium | reverse complement strand
TAGTACTCAATTACCGCGGACCACTCGTGCCAGCGGGGTGCGAGTCCCTTATAGCGCGGGAGTTCGGGGATGACGTCGGTGTCGCGTGGATGAGGATCGGCCAATGATGCTACGAGGGCAGTGAGAACAGAGCCATGCTCACCTGAGCGGTCGTCGTAGTAGTCGTCGATTTTTTTGAGGATAGATACCGCTTCGTCGATTCCCATTGCATCGCTCAACGCGACAACGTCGAGATAGTCATGCACGTAGTTGCGCTGCACGATCAGGTAGGCCTTGATGCGCAGAATCTCTGGCGCGGTTGGGATGACGAGCCGCGTTTCGGCATCCAACTCGAATTCCGCTGTCTCGAGTGGTCGGGTGCGACGCATCTGACGAAGCCCCGCCTCCACCCCATCCAGGCTTTCCAGGATCGTCATCGGCGGGCGCGACGCGCGAACCGACGTTGCCCATCCGTCCGAAGCCTCGACTGCGTCGAGCACCTGCTCGTATCGCTGGGCCAAATCAGCAACGACGTGATCATGGCCAAAGGAGTCACGGTGGTGGGCATAGAGCGCGGCCGCGGAACCGCCCACGAGAACGGCATCGGGAACGAGTTCCTGCAGTTCGGCTGCCGAGCGGAGGACCTGACGAAGGGTCTCACTCGATGGTTGCTGCCCAGCCATCGGGAAATATTATCAGTTTCGATAAGTAGAGCTGCTGATCTTGGCGCACTCGCCCTACATCGCTGAAGCACCGCTAAGCGGCACTTCCAGGCATTTTTGAATATTGTTGTTAAAATTACATGGTGATTCAGCGTCGACAGGAGTTTTCCCTCGTACGAGCACTGGGCCGTTCGCCTGCGGTCGTGCTGCTCGGGCCCCGCCAGATCGGCAAGACGACCCTCGCGCGCCAGATCGCTGACCAGACACCGGGGTCGGTCTACCTCGATCTTGAGCGGCAGGCGGACGCCCTCCGGCTCGATGACGCCGATGCGTTCCTTCGCAGTCATCTAGGCAGGCTTGTCGTGCTCGACGAGGTTCACCGGACGCCACACCTGTTCGAGGTGCTGCGCGGTGTCATTGACGAGGGCCGTCGGGAAGGTCACCGCCACGGCCAGTTCCTGCTCCTCGGATCGGCCTCCCCCCACCTCATGGGCGCTGCGTCGGAAAGCCTGGCCGGGCGCATGGCAACTGTTGATCTGGCCCCGATCGATCCCATCGAAGCAGGTAGAAGTGACATCCCGGCGGACCAGGTGTGGTTGCGCGGGGGTTTTCCGGACAGCCTGATCGCAAACGACACCAACAGCTTCGAGTGGCGACAGGACTTCGTGCGGACGTATCTCGAGCGCGAGGTGCCGATGTTCGCTCCACGGGTTCCTGCATCGACCCTGCGTCGGCTCTGGCAGATGCTCGCCCATCAATCGGGAGGGATGCTCAATGCGTCGACGCTTGCCAGCGGATTGGACGTATCAAGCCCCACGGTGACTCGCTATGTCGATCTGCTCGAAGACCTCGGACTCATCCGATCGTTGCGACCCTGGCATGCGAATCTCGGAAAACGACTTGTGAAGAGGCCGCGAGTCTTCGTCCGGGACACAGGCATTCTCCATGCGCTCGTTGGGGTTCGATCGTTCGACGAGCTTCTGGGACATCCCGTAGTGGGACCGAGCTTCGAAACCCTGGCCATCGAGACGGCGATTGCCATCGCGACACCGGAATACGAGCCCCACTTCTTTCGCACGGCCAACGGAGCCGAAATCGACCTACTTCTGTGCCGGGGTGGAAAGCCACGGATTGCCATCGAGGTCAAGCGCTCAACGGCGCCGGTTCCTTCTCCTGGTCTTTACCAGTCCGCCAAGGCTCTAGGAGTAGAACGCGCACTCATCGTCTACCCGGGTGAGGAGACCTATCCGCTCAAGAACGGGGTTATCGCAACACCACTACTCAGCCTGGAAGCCGCGCTAGCGGAGTAGAGCCGAGGCCGCGAGGACGACACGGCAGGCTAGACTCCGTTGGCCCGCTCGACACTGATCGGGCACTCGGGGTGTGGCGCAGCTTGGTAGCGCGCTTCGTTCGGGACGAAGAGGTCGTGGGTTCAAATCCCGCCACCCCGACGCTGATGGGGCAGGAGCCTTCGGCTCTTGCCCCATCGTCTTATGAAGGAGGACCCGTGAGCGTTCCCGACCTTCGTCCCTCGCGCTCAGATCTCGGCCCGGTCACTCGGGAATACGTGAAGTCCCTGGGCTGGCGCTCGGTGAACATGCACACCCATATTTCCCTGGTGAATAAGTACGCGTATGTGGAAGTGCCGAAGGCCGGCTGCGGAACCATGAAGGCCACGCTCGGTGGCCTGGAAGCCGCACGCAAGGGGCCGGGGTTGGTGCAGCGGGTGCAGGAGGCACCGCACAACCGCATCAACGCGACGCCATTCGTCAAGCCGTTCCAACTGCCCTCGGACATGCTCGAAGAGGTGTTCACGTCGCCTGAGTACCGACGCTTCACCGTGGTGCGCGATCCGGCATCGCGGGTGCTCTCGGCGTACCTGGAGAAGATTGGTCAGGGTCTGAAGCAAAGTGAGCCGATCGTTGCGGTATTGGGAATCCCTGCACCGGAGATCACGTTCTCGCAATTCCTGGACGTGATCGCTGCGCAGGATTCGCGCGAGCAGGATCCGCATTGGCGCCGACAAGCAGACCATGTCGGTTGGGGCATCGTGAATTACGACGCCGCGATCCACTTGGAGCAACTGGACGCATCGTGGGGGCAGGTCGGTGAGTTGACCGGCATCACGGATTTGCGCGAGACGTTCTACTGCCGCAATTCAACAGGGGCATCGGCGAAGGTGGATGAGTACTTCACACCGGAACTGCGCGATCGCGTGCGGGAAATCTACGCGCGCGATTACGAGGTCTTCGGTTACTGAAAGCGCGGCAAAAGAACTTCAGCGATTTGCACGGCGTTGAGCGCCGCGCCCTTACGCAGGTTGTCGCCGCTGACGAACAAAGCGAGGCCCTTAGCGTCGGGGACGCTTGAATCCTGGCGGATGCGCCCCACGTAGGACGGATCCTGGCCAGCAGCCATGAGCGGCGTGGGAACCTCGGTGACGATCACGCCGGGTGCGCCCTCGAGCAGTTCGGTTGCGCGCTCGACACTGAGCGGCGCAGCGAACTCGGCATTGATCGCGAGCGAATGACCCGTAAAAACGGGAACGCGCACGCAGGTGCCACTCACAGCAAGGTCCGGGATGTTCAAGATCTTGCGGGTCTCGTTGCGCAGTTTTTGCTCTTCGTCGGTCTCCCCCGAGCCGTCGTCCACGAAGTTTCCGGCTTGGGCCACCACGTTGAAAGCGATCGGCGCGATGTACTTATTCGGCTCTGGGAAAGCGACGGCTGCACCCGTGTAGGTGAGTTGCTCGATCCCTGCATCCTCGACGGCGTGCACCTGCGAGGCGAGTTCCTCCACACCGGCAAGTCCGCTACCGGAGACGGCTTGGTAACTCATCGCGATCATTCGGCGAAGGCCGGCGTCGTCGTGCAGGGGCTTGAGCACCGGCATCGCGGCCATGGTGGTGCAGTTCGGGTTGGCGATGATGCCCTTGCGCATCTCATCGACCGCATCGGGATTGACCTCGCTCACCACGAGCGGGACGTCCGGATCCATCCGCCAGGCCGAGGAGTTGTCGATGACGATCGCACCAGCCTCGGCGAACTTCGGCGCCCACTCCTTGGAGGTGGACCCACCGGCTGAGAAAAGCGCGATGTCGATGCCGGACAGATCCGCCGCGGCGATGTCCTCGACCACGATGTCCTCGCCCTTCCAGGGCAATGTGCTGCCGGCCGAGCGAGCACTGGCGATGTAACGCATCTTCGCAACGGGAAAATCCCGGTCCACGAGGAGTTGGCGCATGACTCCGCCAACCTGGCCGGTGGCGCCGACCACCGCGATGTTCACACCCATGGAGTCGCCGCTCATCGTCCTGTTCCCGCATAGACCACAGCTTCGCCGTCGGCATCGAGACCGAAAGCCGTATGCAAGGTCTGCACTGCCTTCTTGGAATCATCGACGCGCGTCACGACGGAGATACGGATCTCGGAGGTCGAGATCATCTCGATGTTGATGCCCGCTTCAGCTAGGGCGTTGAAGAAATCCGCCGAGACACCCGGGTGCGAACGCATACCTGCACCCACGAGGGAAACCTTGGCAATGTGCTCATCCACAGTGAGCGATTCAAACTCAATCGCGTCGCGACGGGCGTCGATCGCGGCCATCGCCTGCTGCACCGATCCTTGCGGGCAGGTGAAGGTGACGTCGGTGCGACCGGTAGATGCAGCAGAGACGTTCTGCACGATCATGTCCACGTTGATGCTCGCATCGGCAAGCGCGCGGAAGATCGCTGCGGCTTGGCCTGGCTTATCGGGAACACCCACCACGGTGACTTTCGCATCATTCACGTCAGCTGCGACACCAGAGATGATCGGTTGCTCCATGGCTCTTCCCTCTTCGATAGCGCGGGTGATCGCTTCCGGCGAGAGCACCCACGTGCCTTCCTTGGTCGAGAACGACGAACGAACGTGGATTGGAACATCGAATCGGCGCGCGTACTCAACGCAACGCAGATGTAGCACCTTCGCACCAACCGCGGCGAGTTCGAGCATCTCCTCGTAGGTGATGAACGGAACCTGACTAGCGGCTGGAACAACTCGCGGATCGGTGGTGAAGACACCGTCGACGTCGGTGTAGATCTCGCAGACGTCGGCGTTCAACGCGGCTGCGAGCGCAACGGCGGTGGTGTCGGAACCGCCTCGACCGAGCGTGGTGATGTCTTTGGAATCCTGCGCGACCCCCTGGAAGCCGGCAACGATGGGAATTGCCCCATCTTCGATGGCCTGGGTAATGCGCCCGGGAGTGACGTCGATGATGCGTGCGGCACCGTGCGCGGAGTCGGTGATGAGGCCGGCCTGCGAGCCGGTGTAGCTGCGGGCCTCGGCGCCGAGGTCGTGAATGGCCATGGCGAGAACCGCCATCGAGATGCGCTCGCCAGCTGTGAGCAGCATGTCCAGTTCGCGGCCCGGGGGTAGCGGTGAGACTTGCTTGGCGAGGTCGAGGAGTTCATCGGTGGTGTCGCCCATCGCGGAGACGATCACCACCACATCGTTGCCGGCCTTCTTGGTGTCAACGATCCGCCGGGCCACCCGCTTCACACTGGCGGCATCAGCTACGGAGGATCCGCCGTACTTTTGCACGATCAAAGACACAAGCGCACAGCCTACGGCCACGCCCCATCACCCCCACCCACGCGTTTCCCCCGGAATCCGGGGAAAGTGCACAGAATCGGAGTGATTCCGGGGGAAGCGAAGCGAATCCCCCGGAATCCGGGGGAAACGGGAGGGTTAGCGCTGCGGGGTTTCGCGCAGGCCCCAGTACAACAGGCCGGCGTAAGCGATCATGAAGGTCGAGCCGAACAGCAGGTACAACCACCGGAACAACGTCCAGCCATCGTCGGCGGGCAAGAAGACGGTGAGCAGCGTCATCAACCCTCCACCGACGATCATCACGGCAGCAGCACCACGGACCCCAGCCCGATCCGCACGCCGGACCAGCCACATCTGGCCGGCCAGTGCCACCAGGCACGCTCCGACCATCCGCAGCGCCCACTCACCTTCGATCGCCGGCCGTAGCCCCAGCAACTCACCGAACCAACCCGGAGCCACCAGCAGTGCCACAGCAGAAATAGCAAAGACGCTGGCCCCGGCGGCCAGCACCGCCCTGATAACCCGCACCTCATCCATGCCCGGCACGCTATAGCGATCCGACCCCCAGTAGCGCTCCGACGCGGCGTCGGGAAATACTTCCCCCTGTGAGCGAATCCACCTCCTTATCACCATCCCTTCCCGAGCCTTCGTCCGCCAGCCCTTCGGGTGGTTCGAACTCGCGGACCAAGAACGCGCGTCGAGGTGTGTGGCTCGCCATCGCGGTCGCCATCGGCTGGCTGTTGTTATCTAGTTGGGCCGGGCCACTGGCCGGGCAGCTCACCCAGGTGCAAGAAAACGACAACGCCGCCTTCCTACCCGCCTCGGCGGAATCGACCCTCGTCTCCGATGAACAAGCGCAGTTCGCCGACAGCACCGCCATCCCACTCCTGGTCGTCGTGTCCAAACCGGATGGTGGCCAACTCACCGCATCCGACCAGCAAGCCATCGGGGCGTTCCTCGAGCAGATCCCAAGCCTGCAAGTAGAAGATGGTGACCGTGTCCAGGCCTACCTGGATCCGCAACCACTGGTTCCGATCCCGTCCGCAGATGGCAACGCGGTGCTCATCAATGTGCCGGTCAACGGGGATCGCGGCTCGGCGACCCTGGAGAACGGTGAGATCGCTTTTTTGGGCATCGTCGATGCGATCCGCGCCAGTAAAGCCGAATTTCCCGACCTGCAGATAAACGTGACCGGACCAGGCGGATTCCTTGCTGATCTCATCGAGGTCTTCGGAGCGATCGACTCCACGCTGCTCATCGCCACCGCGCTGGTAGTCGCAATCATTTTGATATTCGTCTACCGCAGTCCTTTCCTATGGCTGATTCCACTCATCGCGGCTGGAATCGCGCTGTCTACAGCGAGCGCGTTCGTCTACGTACTCGCCGACAACGACGTCCTCGTCCTGAACGGTCAAAGTCAAGGAATTCTTACCGTCTTGGTCTTCGGTGCGGGCACCGATTACTCGTTGTTACTTGTCAGCAGATACCGCGAAGAACTGCATCACCATCACGAACACATCTTGGCGATCCGCCGCGCCCTGCGCGGTGTGGTCGAGCCAATCGTGGCCTCGGGCGCAACCACCTCTATCGGTTTGCTGTGCCTGTTGCTCAGTGAGTTGAACTCCAACAAATCGACCGGACCGGTCGCAGCGATCGGCATCGTGGCTGCCGTTCTCGTGATGCTGACCTTCCTTCCGGCGCTCCTCGCGATCCCGAGTGTGGTGCTGCCGATCCTGGCGTTCTTGGTGCCGACGATTATTGGTGTTGGGCTCGGATTCGTGGTCGACATTCCGACCCTTCCCTTTGTTGCGACCGGCGGGATCTTGGCGCTGCTGACCATCATCGGCTGGATCGTCTTCGGCATCGCTCGGATCAAGGGCCGCGGGCCATTCACTCGCGAAAGATTCCCCTCCGGCAGTTGGGCGTTCTGGCCGCGAGTACCGAAGTACGGCGACCCGGACCTCAAACTCTCCGGGGTCTGGGCGCGAATCGCCGGCATTGTCGGACGCCGCCCGAAGTTCACGTGGATCGCCGCTGCTCTCGCTCTTTTAGTCCTCGCCGGTTTCAGTACAACGTTGAAGGCCGACGGTGTCGCGACCTCCGAGTCCTTCGTAAACGCCTCGGAGGTGGACTCGGTCGCCGGCCAAGAGATCCTCGTGGAGAACTTTGCCGCCGGGTTGGGCAGCGAGACACTGATCACGGCCAACTTCGACGCCGCTCAAGAAGTTTTGGAGGCCGTCGAGACCACCCCGGGTGTTGACGACGTTGTCTTCCAAACCGACCTACCACCAGGATCAATGGGTGTGCGGATGGCTGAGCCGAAGGTGGTCGACGGCCGCGTCCTGCTGCTGGCTACCTTGTCCGACGCACCCGACTCCGATGCCGCTGAGGCATTGATCGGTGAGTTGCGAACCGACCTAGCCGGCATCCCCGGCGCCGACGCACGAGTGGGCGGGCCAACAGCTGTCGATTACGACATCAACCAGGCGAACTTGCGCGATCGGACTGTGATCATCCCGCTGGTGTTGTTCGTCATCTCGATCATCTTGATCATCTTGTTGCGATCGCTGGTTGCGCCACTGCTGCTGATCAGCACGGTTGTACTGTCCTTCTTCGCAACGCTCGGCGCTTGCGCGATCGCGTTCAACTACATCTTCGATTTCCCCGGAGCCGATGCTTCCTTCCCGCTCTTCGCATTTGTCTTCCTTGTTGCACTCGGCGTGGACTACAACATTTTCTTGATGACCCGCGTGAGAGAAGAGGCCAAGACCATCGGCACTAGACCAGGCATCTTGCGTGGCTTGACAGTGACCGGCGGAGTGATCACCAGCGCCGGAATTGTGCTTGCCGCAACCTTCCTGGTCTTGGGTGTCCTTCCGCTGGTCGCCTTGCGACAGGTTGGTTTCGCCGTGGCGCTGGGCGTACTCATCGACGCCTTCATCGTGCGCACCACGCTGGTTCCCGCTCTCGCGTACACCATCGGACCGAAGATCTGGTGGCCCAGCGCCCTATCCCGGGCCCCACAACCGAAGGAAGAACGCGCAGCCGAAGTCGTGCCGTGATGTGTTAGGCCGTGACGGCATCCGATTGCTGATCATCGGGTATCGCGAATATGTCCACTACCCGCTGCATGAGGTCCTCAATATCGGGCTCGGGAACCGCCTGCACGAACGGCTGCTCCGCATCAAAGAAGGTTTCGTTCACCGCGTCCTGCGGGCGCACGAATTCGGATGCGTTCTGCGAGGCGCGCGCCATGTAGTCCACCCAAGCCGCGTTGTGTAGCAGATAGGCATCCCGTGCTTGCTCGATATCCACGTGCCACACCGCAATCGGCAATTCGGCTACCGCTGCGCCCGCGGCAGCGATGTCTTCTTGCGCCTCGGCAGCCAGGGATCGCAATTCGGTGTCCAGCTTCTGGTTGTCTCCGCTTGCGCCATGTTCCTCGAAGGCCTCGTTTGCTGCGTCCTGTAGCTCGCCCATAACCGCTTCAGAAGCCTCAACCCGGTCCAGTAGTTCGCCCATTTGTGCGCTCCGCCACGCCCAATCGGCAGCTAGCGCACCCCCAGCAATCAGCGTGAGGACGAAGGCCAACGAGCCAGCTAGCCAAGGGACCCACCGCCGGTGGACCCACGATCGTTGGGCCGCCATCTGATCGGTCACCACACCATTGTGGGTGATCGGCGAGCGGGCACATTCGGGTGGGCATTACGGTTGTCCGCCGTGGGTGTCGATACAGCCGTCGATTGGCAATCCCGTTACCGGGGGCACGTCGCTAGCCTGCGGGCTCAACTGGCCGCTTTGCCGGCCGGTCAACCGTTGCGGCTAGCCAAGGCCACGTCCAACTTGTTCCGCCCGCGATCCGATGGCAACGCCGGTCGACTCGATGTCTCCGACTTCGATGGCGTGCTCCATGTAGACCCGCACACCCGCACCGCCGAGGTCTTGGGCATGACCACCTACGAGCACCTGGTGCAGGCCACACTGTCCTACGGACTGATGCCACTGTGCGTTCCGCAGTTGAAGACGATCACTCTCGGCGGTGCCGTGACGGGCCTCGGTATTGAGAGCGCGAGTTTTCGCAACGGCACCCCTCACGAGTCGGTCGTGGAGATGGACATACTGACCGGGGACGGCGAGGTCCTCACCGTCACTCCCGATCCAAGCGATCCGCACCGTGATCTGTTCTTCGGCTTCCCCAATTCCTACGGATCACTCGGATATGCGCTGCGCTTACGCATCGAACTCGAACCGACAAAACCTTTCGTTCATCTGCGCCACGTTAGATTCGACTCCGCCGAGGAGATGACCAGCGCAATCGAGCAGATCAGTCATGCGCGCGAGCATGCAGGGCATCGCGTCGACTTTCTCGACGGGACAGTTTTCTCGCCGACTGAGCAATACCTGACCCTCGGAGAGATGGTCGGTCAACTTCCCGTGGGTTTGACACTCAGCGATTACACCGGGATGGATATCTACTACCGGTCGATCCAAACCAAGACGCAAGACGTCCTCACCATCCACGATTACCTCTGGCGCTGGGATACCGACTGGTTTTGGTGCTCGCGGGCGTTCGGCACGCAGAAGCCGGCTGTGCGCAAGTGGTGGCCCAAGTCCAAACTGCGCAGCGACTTCTACTGGAAACTCATCGCGCTGGATCGCAAGTACCAATTCTCGGCGCGCACCGATGCGCTGCGGCGCCGTGCTGCTCGCGAACAGGTAGTGCAAGACATCGAGGTCCCTGCCGACAAACTCCCTGAGTTCTTGGAGTTCTTCCACCGCGAAGTAGGTATCGAACCGATTTGGGTGTGTCCGCTGAAGCAGCGCGACCCCGAAGCACGTTGGCCGTTGTATGAGTTCGATCCTGAGAAGCTCTACGTGAACGTCGGCTTTTGGTCGACCGTGCCGCTACCAAACGGGGTCGACCCCGAAGAAGGGCGCGTGAACCGGCGCATCGAGGAAGTAGTAGCCGAACTCGACGGACGTAAATCCTTGTACTCGACCGCCTATTACTCCCGCGAGGATTTTTGGGCAACATACGGCGGTCAGGATTACGAAGGGTTGAAAAAGGAATATGACCCCAGTGGACGCTTACTGGGCTTGTACGAAAAGGTGGTGGAACAGCGATGAAACTCGCAGATGCATTCTCCAAGATCATCACGCCCGATAGGCGGGTGAGTTTTCGTGCCTACGACGGCTCCACCGCGGGACCGCAAGACAGCGACGCCATCTTGGAGATCCGCAGCCCACGGGCCGTGGCGTTCCTTGCCGGGGCACCTTCGCAACTCGGCCTGGCCCGCGCATACGTCAGCGGAGACCTCGAGATCATCGGTGATGCCTACACGGCGCTCAGCCGGCTCTACCCGCTCGATCTTTCGCACCTAACCTGGAAAGACAAGCTCGAAATCACCAAGGCATTCGGTCCGCATGCGTTACAACGCCCCACTCCGCCGCCCCAAGAACGGCGCCTGCGAGGCCGTCGCCACTCGAAGGGCCGCGATGCGGAGGCGATCCACCACCACTACGACGTCAGCAACCGCTTCTACAGCTGGGTACTTGGCCCATCGATGGCCTACACCTGCGCGGTATTCCCCACCGCGGATGCGTCCCTCGAAACCGCCCAGGAAGAGAAGTTCGACCTGGTGTGTCGCAAACTCGGGCTGCGTCCAGGAATGCGGCTGCTCGACGTGGGGTGCGGTTGGGGCGGCATGGTGCTGCACGCGGTGAAGAACTACGGCGTCAACGCCATCGGTGTGACGCTCTCCGCGCAGCAGGCCGAGTGGGGGCAGAAGGTCATCCGCGATGCTGGCCTCGAAGGTCAGGCGCAAATTCGCTTCAGCGATTACCGCGATGTTCCCGAATCGCAGTTCGATGCCGTCTCATCAATCGGGCTCACCGAGCACATCGGCCGCGCGAACTACCCGTCCTACTTCGCCTTTCTTTACGGAAAGCTTCGCGAAGAAGGTCGGATGCTCAACCACACCATCACCCGGCCCAACGATGCAGAGCCCAGCCACTACCGAACGAGCTTCGTTAACCGGTATGTCTTCCCCGATGGGGAACTTTCCGGACCCGGACACATCATGAGCGTGATGAACGCGGCAGGCTTCGAGATCCGTCACGAAGAGAACCTGCGCGAGCATTACGCCCTCACCCTCAAGCACTGGTGCGAGAACCTCGAGGACCACTGGGACGAGGCTGTGGCTGAAGCGGGCCTGGGAACAGCCCGGGTCTGGCGGCTTTACATGGCGGCCTCTCGGCTGGGCTTCGAACTCGACACCATCCAGTTGCACCAAACGCTCGGAGTGAAGCTTGGACCTGGCGGGTCATCGGGCATGCCGCTGCGACCGGACTTCAGCACCCGCTCCCTGACCCCCGCTTAGGCTGCCTCTAGGGGTGGCGGACTCCTTGAATCGCGCCAGGCCTGACAATTTGGGCCGAAACACCCCCGAATGCCGGTGACTCCTGGCACGCTCCCCTCATCGCGGACGGCCGCGAGCAAAAGAAGCAGATAGTTAATCGGCGATAACGGGGTGACTCGTGGCTAGTGGCTCATATTTCGAAGTCTGGGAAAAGACACAGAACTCCCAGGAGTTCGGGGAATTGCGACGGCGGTTCCGTCGCTTCTCCTTCCCGATGGCAATCGCCTTCTTGATTTGGTATTTCACCTTCGTCATCTTGATGACGTTCGCTCGCGAGTGGGCCTCCACGCCCGTGTTCGGCAGCATAAACATCGCCTTCATCCTGGCGATTTTGCAGTTTGTAAGCACCTTGGTGATCGTCATCGCCTACGACATCTACTCGCATCGCAAACTCGACGGAATGCGTGAAGATTTGCGCGAGCAGGTGGAACAGGAGTTGAACGCATGACCGTCGATTCCACGCTCCTCGCATTTATCCTGTTCGCCGCATTCATCGTCATCACCTTGGGTTTGGTCACGTATGCAAGTCGGCAGAGTCGGAAAGCATCGGACTTCTACAACGCCGGCGGCAGCCTCAATGGTTTCCAAAACGGTCTTGCCATCTCCGCGGACTACATGTCCGCGGCCAGTTTCCTGGGCATCGCAGGTTTGATCTCCTTGTACGGCTTCGACGGCTTCTTTTACTCCGTCGGCTTCCTGGTGGCCTGGCTTCTGGCACTTTTGTTGGTTGCAGAGCCGTTGCGCAACACCGGCCGCTACACCATGGGCGATGCCGTTGCTTTCCGGATGCGCGAGCAGCCGGTTCGCGCCGCGGCTGCAGGCTCAACGGTGATCGTCAGCATTTTCTATCTGCTCGCGCAGATGGTCGGCGCCGGAGCGC
>DASYOJ010000091.1:0-4869 GCA_036007925.1 Candidatus Nanopelagicales bacterium | reverse complement strand
TAATAGCATGGGACACTTATTTTACAGATGCTGACTGGCATAATTTGGGGGGGCACAATAAAAATGATGATACCATCATTGAAGATCATTGTTGGATAGGTGTGCGGGCTCGTGCGGGGTGGCGTCGTCGTTGTTGACTGCAATGTGGAGTCCTGACGAGTATTAGCCTCATGAAGAACCCTCTTCACCCCGGAGAGATCCTGCGCGAAGACGTGATGGTCGAGCTTGACATGAGTGTCGGGGATGTGGCTGAGGAGCTGGGTGTCTCGCGTGTGGCGTTTAGTCGGGTGCTGCATGAGAATGCGCGCATCACACCCGGTATGGCCCTGCGGCTTGAAGCGGCCGGTGTCGGGACAGCGCGTGCGTGGTGAGCGATGCTGACGGCCTTCGATCTCGCGCAGGCGCAGGCCAGCGCGGACTTCACGGTGCGCAAACTGAATCCTGTCGCCTAGCCGTGTGCTTAGGACCCAGGATCGCCCATCTCGTCTGCAAACATCCGGCTAGGATCCCTGCAAACATCCGGCTAGAACCCCTGCAATTATCCGGCTAGAGGCCGCTCGAAAGGTAGTCTGCATCCATGGACACGGCTGAGGTGGTGGGGCAGGAGTACAAGCCCCGGGTGATCGACAGCGCCGTGCGGCGGGCCCTGGAGGCTTCCGGTGCTGTGGTGCTGGAAGGTGCGCGTGCCAGTGGCAAGACCATGACGGCGCTGAACGCTGCGCGCTCCTACGCGTTCCTCGACGACTCGGACAATCGGCGTTTGATGGAAGTTGCCCCCAGTTCACTCCTGGAGGGGGCTGCGCCGCGACTGCTCGACGAATGGCAAGTGACTCCCGATCTGTGGAATTTGGTGCGGCGGGCCGTGGACGCGTCTCCTGAGCCGGGACGTTTCATCCTGACCGGGTCGGCTGTGCCCACCGACGATGTCACGCGGCATACGGGGGCAGGTCGATTCCTGCGGCTGCGGCAGCGCACCTTGACGTGGTGGGAGAAGTCTGCGGCCGCACAGGACCCAGTCAGTTTGTCCCAACTATTCGAAGGCAAGAAGCCGAAGACGAATGTTGATGTTGCTCCTGAACTGGACAGTGTCATCGGTCTTCTCCTTCAGCCAGGCTTTCCGGCGATGGCCCCCCTGACCGCCGTGCAAGCAGCAGCACGCCTGCGGGGCTATATCGATGACGTTGCGCGAACCGACATCCAGCGGATTGCAGATATTCGAAACAGGCCCGAGGTCATAAAGCAACTGATCACCGCGCTTGCGCGATCTGTGGCAACGGAAGTGACCTTTGCAACTCTTGCATCGGACCTGCGATCTGTGGCACCGGCAATCGACGCAGAGACCGTGAGCAATTACGTCGGACTGCTGCAGCGGCTGTTCATCGTGGAAGCACAACTTCCCTGGACACCAGCGTTGCGCTCACGTGCTCGGGTGCGCACGTCATCAAAACTCCACCTGGTGGATCCGGCCCTGGCTGCAGCGGCCCTCGGGGCCGGATCCGAGCAACTTCACGGCGATCTCGCCACCGTAGGAACTCTGTTCGAAAGTGCGGTCGTGCATGATCTCACCGTTTTCGCTGCGGCACTCGATGGTGAAGTTACTCATTACCGAGACTCTTATGAGAAGGAGATTGATGCCATCATCACGCTGCCCGACGGACGTTGGGGAGCGGTAGAGGTGAAACTTGGGGGACAGCAATTCGCTTCCGGGGCTGCAGCACTCAACGCGGCGATCGAGCAAGTAGACACTGAAGCGATCGGTGAACCAGTGTTCCGGTTGGTGGTCACCGGGACGGGGCCGGTGCTCACCGCGGATGACGGCACGATCACGCTGCCGCTGAGCGTGCTCGCTCCGTGAACTCGGGTCCACGTCGTTTCGTTTCCATTGATGCTGGAGTGGCAGAACCCGCCACCTGAGATCGCTGAGCGTTTGCACACCTCCGAGCGGTGCCTCGTCGTGTTCGGCCAATGCGCGTCCGACGTCGCCAGCGGCAGCCCATACCGGGCGGCGGTGGGGAGTCGCGAGGTCGATCTTCATCTCACCTTGCGAAACCCAGGAACGCCGCGACTCGACGCTCCACCTCAATCATCAGTGTGGGGTCCATCGAGCCGAGGCGTTCGCCAATATTCGAGCGGCGAACCGTAGTGATCTTGTCGATCATGACGTAGCTGACGACATCAAGCCCTGTTGAGTCATCTGCCGGGACGGTCAACCGCAGGAGGGGTGCTTCAACTGCGACTGACGTGAACGGGGCGACAGTGATCGAAGTCGTTGAATCGAAAGCATCATCCTGGAGAACAAGTGCGGGTCGAGGCTTCTTCGCGTAGACCCCGCCGGCAACGGTCACGATGTCGCCGCGTCGATACTGCTCCATCGACTACTCGTCCCAGTCTGCGCTGATTTCCTCGACGAAGTCCATGTCCCCTCCGACTTCATCAGCTCTGGCAACGGCTAGAGACTGTCGGTGCGCCTCGCGAACAAATGCCTCGGAGCGTACGTCCGGAACCCAGATCTGGATCGGCCTCAAACCCTGAGCACGAAGCCGCTGGCGATGCTCAGACACACGGTCGCGAACTGACATGAACTTCATGTTACATGTAACACCTGGCGTCCGGCTAGTTGCAGCACGCGGCGCCATGGTGGGTGTGACGGGACCCAGGCTTGGGGAGGTGCCGCGCCAGTGAGGCGCCGGTGGTCAACGCGAGCAGTCCGCGCACAGCCCGAAGATCTCCAGGGTGTGGCTGACGTCGGTGAATCCGTGTTCGGCGGAAACCTTGTCCGCCCAGCGCTCCACTGCAGGGCCGTCCACTTCCACGGTCTTGCCGCAGGCGCGGCACACCAGGTGATGGTGATGGGTGTCGCTGCAACTGCGGTAGACGCTTTCGCCGTCTTCGCGGACGATCACATCGACATCTCCGGATTCGGCGAGCGCGGTGAGGGTTCGATAGACCGTGGTCAGTCCCACGGTGTCGCCCTTATGGCGCAGGTAGTCGTGGATCTCCTGCGTGGAGCGGAAATCGTCGAGTTCATCGAGCGCGGTGACAACGGCAGTGCGTTGCTTGGTGGAGCGCTGACCGATGGCGCTCTTGGCGTCCGTCTTGGATTCAGTGGCCATGGTCGTGTCCGTGGGGTTCGTGGTGCTCGGTGGGGAACAACGGGGAATCGTCATCCTTGTCGTGCAACGACCCTAGTCCGTAGGCGGTGGCCAGGTTTTCTGCCGTGAGGACCTGCTCGGGGGGTCCGGAGGCGACTACATAGCCGGAGGTCAGGATCACATGATCGGCTGCCTTGGCTTCTTCGAGATCGTGGGTGGTGAGCACGACCGAGCAGCCGCGTTGGGGTTCGTCGTGGATGATGCCGTCGATCGTTTTCGCTGAGTTGATGTCCAGGCCGGTGAGCGGCTCATCGAGCAGCAGCATCGAGTGATCCTGGGTGATGCCTTGCGCAACGTAGACGCGCTGGCGCTGACCGCCGGACAGTTCGGTCAGGTGGCGATCGGCGAGGTGGGTGATGTCGAGGCGTTCCATCGCCTGCTGCACGCGTTTCTTGTCATCAGCGCTCGGGCGGCGCAGGAAACCTAGGGATGGGTAGCGGCCCATCGCCACGGCTTCGCGAACGGTGAGCGGGGTTCCGGCGGGGACGGTTGTGTACTGCAAGACGTAGGCGATCTGCGACTGGCTGAGTTCGGGTGTTGCGCCCAGCACGCTGAGTGCACCGCTGGAGATCGGCAGCAGGTTCGCGATCGCGTGCAGCAGCGTGGACTTGCCCGAACCGTTCGGTCCGATGATCGCGGTAATGGCGCCTTGGGGAATCGTGAAATCCGAGTCCTTGAGCGCCACGCGGTCCCCGCGGCTGATCACCACGTGCCGGCCGACCACTGCATCAGGCATGCGCCACCTCCTGCGGTGCGCGCTTGGGTGCCAAGCGAGTGATGGCCAGCACGATGAAGAACAGCACGATCGGCACCAGCGCCATGGTGGCCGAACCGGCGGTGCTGAGGTGATAGCTGAGCGTGAGGCCGAGCCAGACGGAGAACAACGCGATGACGGCTGCGTAGATCATCATCCGCGGAACGGTGCGAGCAATCAGGCTCGCGGTGGCGGGCGGTCCGACGAGGAGACCGAACACCAGCAATGTGCCCACCGATTGGTAACTGCCGATTACCGCAGCGGCGATGAGGACCAGCAGCGCGGCGTGCGTGCGCTTGGGGTTCAATCCCCACAGTTGCGCCTTCTCGGCGTTGAAACTGAGCGCGAGTAGCGGTCGGTAGAGCGCGAGGGCGACAGCGATGACGATCAGCGCCAGGACCGCCTGGCCGATCAGGTCCGAACTGGTGACTCCGAGGGCGTCGCCGAACAAAATGCTGGTGAGGCTTCCGGAGTAGGAGTCGAGGCGGGAGATGATCACCACGCCAAGGGCCAGCATGCCGACAAACAGCAATCCGATCGAGGTGTCTTCACTGAGCACTGTTTGCCGGTTGACGACTTCGATGGCGAAGACCATGACCGCTGCTGCGACGGCCGCACCGAGCAGCGGGTTGATGTCCAGCACCACCGCCGCCGCGATGCCGGGGACCACACCGTGCACGAACGCGTCCCCGAAGAAGCTCATCCCGCGCAGCACCAGCCAGGTGCCGACCACCGAGGTCATCAAGGCGGCCAGCGCGCCACCGATCAGCGCTCGCTGCTGAAACGCGAGCGCGAAAGGCTCGGTGAACCACTCCACGTGGATCAGTGTTCCAGGTCGGCTGGCACGCCTGCGCCGGCTAGGACTGGTTGGTCAGTGCACCGGAGATGAGCTCAGCGTCGGTTTGCATCATGCCGATGTAGGTATCGGCCCCCGAACCGGGTTCACCAAGGCTGCCCACGTAC
>DASYOJ010000090.1:0-4844 GCA_036007925.1 Candidatus Nanopelagicales bacterium | reverse complement strand
GCTCCGACCGAAGTCCTCGCCAGCCAACACGCTTCTGGTATCCGCTCACTCCTGGGTTCCTTAGCCCACGCGGGGACTCTCTTAGACGCCGCAAGCACGCGAAATGACCAGCGAGATGTCGAAGGGACCGAGGTCGTGTTGCTGACCGGGTCGGCTCGCTCGGCACAGCGCCGCGAGGCACTCGATGCGATCGCGACCAATCGAGCTGGGCTGATTGTCGGTACGCACGCGTTGTTGGAGGAATCGGTGGAGTTTGCCGACCTCGGGTTGGTCGTGATCGACGAACAACACCGATTCGGTGTGGAACAGCGCGCGGCGTTGGCGCGGCGGGCACCGGAAGGCACCCACCCCCACGTGCTGGTCATGACCGCCACGCCGATTCCGCGCACGGTCGCGATGACCGTTTTCGGCGATCTTGATGTCTCGACTCTCACCGAAGTGCCGGCCGGTCGCGCACAGGTCAACACGCATGTGGTGGATCCACGAACCCAGCCGGCGCATCTAGAACGCTTGTGGCAGCGCGCCGAAGAAGAGATCCGAGCCGGACATCGGGTGTTCTTCGTCTGTCCGAGGATCGATGCACACGATGCCGATAGTGAAGCCGATAGTGAGGCCGACAGTGAAGCCGGCGAGCACAAGCCTCCGGTGGCCACGGTCGAAGGGGTCTACGAAGAAGCGCAGATGCGGTTACCGGATGCGCACATCGCCGCCTTGCATGGGCGGATGTCCGGGCAGGAAAAGGACGCGGTGATGTCCGGTCTGGCCAATGGCGGTGTCGATCTCGCGGTTTCCACCACGGTGATCGAGGTCGGCGTCGATGTCCCTGATGCCACCATGATGGTTGTCTTCGATGCCGATCGATTCGGCATCTCCCAACTGCATCAGTTGCGCGGGAGAATCGGCCGCGGAACGCTGCCGGGCGTGTGTTTACTGGTGAGCTCGGCTATCCCTGGATCGCCCGCGCGGCAGCGATTGGATGCCGTTGCCGCGACCCGCGATGGTTTCGAACTTGCTCAGCGGGATCTGGAGATTCGACGAGAAGGCGACGTCCTTGGTGGCTCTCAATCGGGGGTGCGTTCATCGCTGCGCTTGCTGCGCGTCGTCGAAGATGCCGACGTGATCGTCGAAGCCCGCGTCATGGCCGAGGAACTGCTGGCCGAGGATCCGTCGTTGTCCACGCAACCAGCACTACGGGCAGCGATCGCGCAGCTTGATGCCGAGCAGGCCGAATTCTTGGATAAGTCGTGACCCGCATCATTGCCGGGCACGCGCGCGGGCGGCGGCTGGAGGTTCCCCGCACGAGTACGCGACCGACTTCCGATCGAGTACGCGAGGCGATGTTCGCCAGTGTCGAATCGCGGCTCTTGGCCAGTGCGCGCACCTGGGGCGAGGTATCGGTGTGCGATCTGTGGGCCGGCTCGGGGGCCATCGCGCTGGAGGCGTGGAGTCGCGGTGCGCAGCGTGTGGTGGCGGTTGATAGTGCCCGTGATGCGGTTCGGGTGATGGAAGCCAACGTTGCCACGCTCGGTGCGCGGGGTGTTCAGGTGCTGCGCGCCGATGCGGGCACATTGCTCAGTGGTCCGCCTCCCGGCGGTAGTTTCGACGTGGTGATCGCCGATCCGCCCTATGACGACGACGCCAGCAGCGTTCGACGAGCACTAGCGGACGCGGTGGCTGCGGGTTGGTTCGCTGATGGAGCGATCGTGGTGGTGGAGCGCCGAGTGCGGGGGGAGTCGCCACTGCCGGAATCCATCGGTGTGATGGATGAACGTACCTATGGTGACACCGTGCTTTGGTACGGTCGCGTCACCGACGGGCGGGAGGAACAACCGCGATGAGGGCGATTTGCCCGGGGTCCTTCGACCCCGTCACCAATGGGCACCTAGATGTCTTTACGCGGGCGGCGCGCATCGCGGAAGAGGTCACCGTCGCAGTGCTCGTCAACCGAAACAAGGCCGGCATGTTCAGCGTGGAAGAGCGAATGGACCTCCTGCGCGAAGTCACTGCCGACCTGCCCAATGTCCGGATCGATTCCTTCCACGGTCTGCTCGTGGACTACTGCCGCGAGCACGGCATCGAGGCGATCGTTAAGGGGCTGCGTGCGGTCAGCGATTTCGACTACGAATTGCAGATGGCCCAGATGAACCACCGACTTGCGGAGATCGAGACGTTGTTCGTATCCACGAACCCCCAGTACAGCTACCTGTCCTCGAGCCTGATCAAGGAAGTGGCTCGCCATGGCGGGGATGTCACGGGGTTGGTGCCCCAGGCCGTGTTGGATCGCTTCCCTGGGAAGTTCTCCGACACAATGTGAGGGGGCCCGCAGGCCGCGGGACACGACCAACAGGAGGCCTAGGAGTGGACATCCAAGAACGGCTCGATGAGCTGACGGTGCTCGTCGAGGATGCCAAGTCCATGCCGTTGTCGGCGTCGTGCGTCATCAACCGCTCCCAAGTGCTCGATCTCATTGATGAGATTCGCCAACTTCTTCCCGATTCGGTGCAGCGAGCTGATGAACTGCTCGCCGACCGCGAGGCCGTCGTCCAAGATGGGCGCCGGGAAGCCGATCGCATCTTGGAGCGAGCCCGCACCGAGGCCGACAAGATGGTGTCCGAACATGAGGTGTATCTCGCGGCAGTTGCCGAAGCCGAGGCGCTGCGCGGTGAGACGGTCGGCGAGACAGCCCGGATGCGTCAAGAGACCGACGATTACATCGACGCCAAACTGGCAAGTTTCGAGATCACGTTGCAAAAGACACTACAAACGGTCGATCGCGGGCGTGAAAGAATCCGCAGTCAGATGTATGAAGATCTTGCTCCCGTGGAAAGTGCCGGGGAGTTTTTCGACGCCGAGGCACGCGAGGAGTACTGAGAATGGCCGACGTCGCCAGTGCGGCGATCGACGTCTCACGGCTGCCACGATCACCGGGCAGTTTGTTGGAGATCTCGAAAGTGATTCCCGCGCCGCCGGACTTGTCGGTCACCATGGCTCAGGTGGTCGAGGGCTCTGCGATCGACGTCGATATCTCGTTGGAATCGGTGGTGGAGGGCATCTGGGTGAGCGGTACGGCGGACGTGCACGTAACAGCCGAGTGCTCGCGCTGCTTGGATCCGGTCGAGTGGTCGGAGACAGTGGCTCTGGAGCAGCTGTACCGCTACCCGGCGACCGATGCTTCGGGCGCGCTCGTCAGCGAGGAAGAGGATGCCGACGACGATCCTGACCCGGAAGTTCGCGATGACACGATCGATGTGGAGTCGGCGCTGCGCGATGCCGTTGTCTTGGCATTGCCCCTGGCTCCACTGTGTTCTCCCGATTGCGGGGGCATTTGCGCACAGTGCGGCGAGCGCATCGCCTCGCTGGACGAACCCCATGAGCACCCCGCCGCTGATCCACGCTGGGCAGCGCTTGAGGCACTGCTGGAAAACCCCGATGAGGGGGGCAAGGCCGGCTCGTCGGACCGGTGAGGGATGATTGTCCTTGCTGCCAGAGCCCAGCAGAAGCCCGCTAGGCTCTGCGCGCCCCAGAGAAAAGGAACTACCGTGCCCGTCCCCAAGCGCAAGATGTCCCGATCCAACACCCGCAGCCGGCGTTCCCAGTGGAAAGCCAGCGCTCCCACGCTCGTCACCTGCGCGCGCTGCAAGGAAAAGCGGCCGGCGCACACTGCCTGTCCGACCTGTGGCACCTACGCCAAGCGGCGCGTTCTGGACGTGTAGTCCATGACCCGGGTCGCCATCGACCTCCTCGGAGGCGATGCGGGACCGCAGGTTGTTGCCGACGCGATCGCGTCGTACGTGCATAGCTCGTATGGCAATCACGTCACCTTCTGCGTCGTGGGGCCCCACGAGGTCGCACACGAACTCCTGCGCGAGCGGGGGGTCGATCTCACTGATTCGGCTGGGCATCGTGTGGTTCATGCCCAAGCGTGCGTGCCGATGTCGGCTACGTCGCACGACACTCTTGCGCTGCTGCGCGAAGGTGCGGACATAACCAGTGTTGTCGGAGTTCGGGCGGTTCGCGATGGCGGAGCCGATGCATTCGTCTCGATCGGGCATACCGGCGCCGCTGTCGGGGCCAGCGTCTTCGAACTTGGCCGCGTGCCGGGCATGGGGCGTCCAGGGCTAGCGGTGGAATTGCCCGGTGCGCGCGGGCCGGTCATCCTCGTCGATTGTGGTGCGGCACCTTTTGCCACCGAGCACGACCTCGTGCGCTTCGCCTCGGCCGGCCTGGCCTATGCCGCCTCCCTGGGTATCGACCGCCCGCGCGTGGGGTTGCTCAGTATCGGCTCCGAACGCGGCAAGGGTGACCGACTGCGCAAGAGTGCCGATGCGCACCTCGAGCGCACCTTCGGCAGCGATTACGCCGGGCCGGTGGAGGGCCACGATCTCGTGGGTGAATGCGCGGCAGATGTCGTGGTTGTCGATGGTTTCACGGGCAATGTTGCGTTGAAATCCATGGAAGGTGCCCTCCGGTGGTCGGTGGCAGCTATGTCGCAGGTGTACGACGACGACGCCCCAGCGCGCGGGGTCTTACGCACATCACACTTCTTGTCCGGAGGGGTACTGCTTGGGGTACGCGGCGCCGTGGTTGTTGGCCACGGTGCTTCGGCAACAGCCGAGGTTGTTGCCTGCATCAGTCGAGCCGTGCAGTTACACCGTGGAGCGGTGGTCGACCGGGTGCACGAAGCACTCGCAGGATTCGCGCCGTTGGATGCTCGCGGCGAAATGGAAGTAGATGGTGAACGCGGATGAACATCGATCCCGATCAGGTGGCCGCCGTTGCGCGAGCGCTTGATGCCGACCCACAAAACGTGCGCGCTGATACGCCACTGTCCTTGCTTGGCTGGA
>DASYOJ010000089.1:0-2439 GCA_036007925.1 Candidatus Nanopelagicales bacterium | reverse complement strand
CTGAACTCCTCACAATTGCTGGCCTGCTTGCTGCTTTCCCCAACTTTGGCACACCGGTGGACAAATGTCCGGACATTCGTACAATTGGTCCTATGGCTTCGACGACGGCCCCCGCCCGGGCGAGCACGGACTCACCCGAACACCCGAACCCAAAGCTCGACCCCGGCCCGGTCCTGCCGGATCGCTCCAGCCCTCTACCTCTATGGGCCCAGGTCAGCGCCGATATCCGGCGCCGGGTCACCGAAGGCGCCTTCGACACCGGCTTTCCCGGGGAGATCGCCCTCACCGAGCAGTACGAGGTCTCCCGGCACACCGTCCGCGAAGCCCTGCGCGTGCTGCGCGATGAAGGACTGCTACGCAGCGAGCGCGGCCGCGGAACCACCATCGACGAAGGTTCCTACTCCCAGAACATGGGCACCTTGTATTCACTGTTTCGCACCATCGAAGACCAAGGCGTGCCCCAACGCAGCGAGGTGCGCCGCCTGTCCACCACCGTCAACCCTTCGGTTGCGGCCAAGTTGCAGATCGAATCCACCGACGAACTCGTTGTGCTCGAGCGGGTGCGCTTTGCCGGCGATGAACCACTTGCGGTCGACACCGCATGGCTGCCCAAGAGCATCGCGGCACCCTTACTGGAAGCCGACTTCACCACGGGTGGTTTGTACGACGCCCTCGCTCGTACCTGCGGCGTTCGCCCGGACGCCGGGCACGAGCAGGTCAGCGCCATGGCCACCCCGTCCCACATCGCGGAGTTCTTGCACCTTCCCGACCAAGTAGCTGTGCTGTACATCGAACGCACAGCCATGGCCAACAACGCACCGGTTGAGTGGCGCGAGACCTACATCCGCGGCGATCGATTCAGCTTCGAAGCGCAGTGGCGCCCGGGAGTTTCCACGATCACACCCACCACCGAGACCCGCTAGAAGCAGAACCGACACAACCGGCACCAACGCCACCTAGGAGAAACGATGGTCATCCTCGCCGCCGCACTTGCCCTGTTCATCGGTGCAGCCGTGGGGATCCTCGGTGGCGGCGGTTCGATCCTGACCACACCTCTCCTGGTGTACGTGGTCGGCTTCGATGCCAAGCAAGCGATCACCGCAAGCTTGTTCGTGGTGGCGATTACATCCGTCTTCGGGCTCATCGCGCACGCACGAGCCGGGCGCGTGCGCTGGCGAACCGGTTTGATCTTCGGTGCCGCTGGCATGGTCGGCGCCTTCATCGGCGGCCAGGTCGGGGCATTGCTTCCCGGAGCGCTGCTGCTCGCGGCGTTCTCCGTGATGATGGGCATCACGGCGGTGGCCATGATCCGCGGCCGCAAGCAAGTCAAGGGACACGGTCCGCATAAGGGACTGCCGCTGTTTCGCATCATTCTCGATGGGTTGATCGTCGGTTTGGTCACCGGTTTGGTCGGTGCCGGCGGTGGCTTCCTCGTCGTGCCCGCGCTGGCGTTGCTCGGCGGACTACCAATGCCCAACGCTGTTGCCACCAGCTTGCTGGTCGTGGCGATGAAATCCATCGCCGGCTTCTTGGGCTACGCCCTTACCTTCGGTGGAGACACTTTCGTGGCCATCAACACCCAAACCACCACACTCGCCGATGGCGCGAGCATTTGGCCCATTACTTTGATCGTGACGGGTATGGCAATCATCGGCGCTCTCGTCGGCAGTCGGCTGGTCGGCAAGATCCATCCGGACAAGTTGCGCAAGGCCTTCGGATGGTTCGTTCTTGTTATGGCCGTGTTCATTCTCAGCCAGCAGGTCGGCGCCACTCTCTACGATTTCGCCAGCCAGGGCACACTTCAAGCCATCGAGGTGATCGCCGGGTTGATCGCGATCGTGGTCTTCTTCACCTGGATCATCCGACGCCCCGTTCAAGAACAGATCGCCGATTTCGACGAACCGGAAATCGCCCTCGAAGGTGATGATTCGGCCGCCCCCAGTAGTCCGCCATCGACTACCAGCGCGGCAAAGCCTTCCCAGGATTGAGGATCCCACGCGGATCGAGCGCATCTTTGATCCGCGTGTGTAGATCGATCTGCACATCGTCGAGTTCCTTGGCTAACGCCTCGCGCTTCAAGGAACCCACGCCATGCTCACCGGTGATCGTTCCCTCATTCGATAGCGCAACATCGAGAATTTCATCGAACGCGATCTGTGCACGCGCCGCTGCGTCGTCATCACCGCGGGGGGTCACGATCGTCGGGTGCAGGTTCCCGTCACCGGCATGACCGAAGGTCGCGATCTGCACCTCGTTGCGCGCCGCGACCTCCTGGATGGCCACCATGGTGTCGGCCAATCGTGTGCGCGGCACCGCTACATCATCGAGCAACCAATCCCCGGCCGACTCCAAGGCGGGAATCACCATCCGGCGAGCGCCCACCAGCATCTCCGATTCCTCAGGGTCCTCGGAGACATACACCTCGCTCGCGCCGCCTGC
>DASYOJ010000088.1:0-2080 GCA_036007925.1 Candidatus Nanopelagicales bacterium | reverse complement strand
GGCGCGCGGTGCGCGACGCGGTCGCGCGAGCGCCTCGCTGCGGTGGCCGTCTGCTGCTCATGTCCTCGCCAGGTCGGGGAAGGAAACCTGCTCCTTGGGTGCTGGGTGCCCAGGAGGCAGGGGTTACTCCTGTGACTCCTGGGACTCAGTAGGCCTAGTGCATCAGATATCTGCCCCCTAGAGGCGACGGCACGCCGTCAACCCCCCACACCCGTTTCCCCCGGATTCCGGGGGATTCGCTTCGCTTCCCCCGGAATCGGCCCCAGGCTGCGCGTTCCCCCCGGAATCCGGGGGAAACGCGTGAGGGCGGGGTTAGTCGTCGTCGCGGGGGGTGGGCAAGGCTCGCCGGGGCACGCCATCACCGATCCGGTAAGTCCGCAGCAAGTAGTTCCAGTGGCAATCGGTGCACACCTCCACGGTGTACACCCCAATATCCCCAAACCGAGCCGCCAGGGATGGCAGGTCCTTCGTCTCGCGAATCCGACCTGAGTACGGGCCAAGCTCGTCGCCGTAGACGTAGTTCAAATGCACCAGGTTGGGTGAGTGGCAGGCAGGGCAGTCCTCCTTGACGGGTTCGCCATGGAAGGTGGCCGCCTTGAGGAGATACGGGTCGGCGTCGCAAAAGTCGCTGGACAAGAGGCCGCCGCGGTGGAAGCGCCGGATGTCCGATCGCCGCTGGAGGGCGTAGTCGATGACCGCACGTGGAGCGGCGGGATCCTCGACCGGCTCCGGCGGGGGCAGCGGTTCGCGGCGCTTCTTCGCCGGAGTGCCTGATTCTCCGCGCACCAACGAGCCGCGCACGGTGCTTGGACGCCCACTTGAACCCCGGGGAACAGCCACTACGAAATGGTACGTGCCGCCTCGGGTAAGCGCATAGGCGTCGTCGTTGGGGGAAATGCACAGAACCGGGCGGATTCCGGGGGAAGCGAAGCGAATCCCCCGGAATCCGGGGGAAACGCGTGGGGGGATGCAGGCGTAACCTGCCCGCATGGTGCAGGCGGACCACACCGGTCCTGGTCGCGGAGCACTGCGTTCGGTCCTGGCCAGCCAGGATTTCCGCCGGCTCTACAGCACCCGCATCGCCGGTCAGTTCGGCGACGGATTGCTGCAATCGGCGCTAGCTACGTTCGTGCTGTTCTCGCCCGAACGCCAGCCCGATGCCGCGAGCGTTGCCGCCGCCTTCGCGATCTTGTTGTTGCCCTACTCATTCATCGGGCCCTTCGCCGGCGTGCTGCTGGACCGATGGCGCCGGCGCAACGTGTTGGTGCGCGCCAACTGGCTCAAAGCGTTACTGACCATCCCGGTGATCGTGATCGTCGGCGCGGGCCAAGCGGACTTGATTCTGGGGATCTTCGTGCTGGCCGTGCTCGGTGTCGGTCGCTTCATCTTGGCCGGACTCTCGGCGTCCTTGCCGCACGTGGTCAGTGGTCGCAACCTGATCACCGGCAACGCGCTTGCACCTACCTCGGGCACCATCGCCACCGGGGTGGGCGGGGTCCTCGGTGTTGGTATCCGTGCACTCGCCGGAGGTGGCGACACTGGCAGTCAGGTGGTGCTGGTCTCCGCGATCGGTGCCTACCTCGCGGCAGGTCTCATCGCCACTCGGCTGGCGGCAACGGCTCTCGGGCCAGACCGCGAAGCCCCCGCCGACACCTTCGCGCGGGTATGGCACGGGTTGATCCTCGGAGCCCGCGCCCTGCGCGAGCACATCCCAGCGCGACACATCATGGTGACGATCATCGCCAACCGGTTCGTGTTCGGCGTGCTAACCGCCGGTGCCTTGCTGTTGGTCCGCGGAAGTTTGCACCCGGTCGAGGACGCCGATGCGGCTCTCGCCGACTTCGCGATCGCCACGGCAGGTGCAGCACTCGGCGCGTTAGTCGGCGCGATCCTTACGCCGGCGATGACACGGCGGATCGGTATTCGTCGTTGGGTTGCCCTCACCCTGATCCAAGGAGGCGTGATCGGTTTCGGCCTGCTGACGGCCACTGCACTGCAGCCTGCGTTGATCACCCTGGTCGCCGGGGCCGCCTCGGTCGGCTTCACTGGGCAATCGGTGAAAGTCTGCGCCGACACCGTG
>DASYOJ010000087.1:0-1730 GCA_036007925.1 Candidatus Nanopelagicales bacterium | reverse complement strand
CCCGGCCTACCTGCGCGAACTGCGCAAGATGAGGTGGCCAGTTGACGCCATCGCGGTGCATACCTATCCCAAGGGCAACGGCACTCCTGCCAATCGCCTTCGCCTCGTGGATCGGGTGAATCGGGACATCAACAAGGCCCGCGTTCCCGATCGCATCGAGTTGTGGGATACCGAGGTGAACTACGGCATCCGGGGCCCGGGCAAGATCCGCGGCAACCGCATCGATGGTCCGCTGGCAGCCGACTGGACCGCAAGCACCTTCTTGGATTCCGTCCTGACCGGTATCGATCGCACCTACTGGTACTACTGGTTCCGCCCGGATGGTCGCCTCGGCATCATCTTGGACAACGCCCCCGATGGGGACTTCGGGCGCCTGGGCTACCAGACGGCATACGACTGGATGGTCAACTCCTTCTACTCCTGCACGCGTGGTGGCCCCGGCCAACCGAATGTGTGCCAGCTTGGTGATGCGATCGACCCGGAGGTTGTCGTGTGGAGTAACGAGGGACTCGGTACGTACACTGTTCCGGCTGGAGCAACCGTTCAGTGCAACACGCTGAATCAGTGCACTCCGGTGGCCCCAGGAACGCCTCTGCCGATTGGAAGTAGCCCCCTATGGTTCGGAAGCCAGGCCAACTACGAGCAGCTGCTCGCGCAACAACAGGAGAACGCGGCCGCCCGCGCCGCCGTTCAAGCGTTGCCGCAGTAGCGATCGGTGCCGTTGCAGCCGTGACACTCGCGGCCTGCGGCGGTGGGGGTGATGCCTCCAACGGGGGGGAGACTGCGCCAGAGACGGCTGCCCCCGAGGCGACCGAAGATCCCAACGCCATCAAGCGCTCGGTGGTGGGCATGCACATCGAGGGCGTCGAAGGTGGCGCCTGGGCTTCGGCACCCTTTGGTGCGCTGCGGCTGTGGGACAACGGCACCGGGTGGTCGCAGATCGAACTCGAAAAGGGCGAGTTCAAGTGGGACAACCTCGAAGGCGCGCTGGAAAACGCTGCCAGCAAGGGGATGGACGACATCCTCTACGTGCTCGGCACCACCCCGGAGTGGGCAGCGCAAGAGGTAAACGACGACGACTACCCCCAGCCAGGCGCGGCAAGCGCGCCGGCGAATCTCGATGACTGGGATGAGTGGGTCACAGCCGTTGTCACCCGGTACGGCGATCGCATCAACAACTATCAGATCTGGAACGAAGCGAACCTGGTCAACTTCTACCGCGGTACGCCCGAAGAGATGGCGCAGATGACCAAGCGCGCCTACGACATCATCAAGGCGAACGATCCCGATGCGCTGGTGGTGGCGCCATCACCATCCACCCGACTCACCGGTGCCTTCGATCGCTTCTTCCCGGAGTACTTGACCGAACTAGAGAAACTTGAGTGGCCGGTGGATGTGTGGACGGTTCACACCTATCCAGACGGTCAAGGAACCCCGGCTGACCGCGCGCTGCTGATCGAGAAGTTCACCGACGCCCTCGAGGCAGCAGACGCCCCCGAGTTGCCCATCTGGGATACCGAGGTCAACTACGGCATCGCCGGCCCCGGCGATATCGAAGGCCGCGAGATCACCGGCGCCGATGCCGCTGGTTACGTGGTGCGCACTTACATCGACGATCTGCGCCTGGGCATCGATCGTTCCTACTGGTACATCTGGTCGCTAGCACCGCTGGGCTTCCTCGGCGTGCAAGCCTTCGCCGGCTCAGATGCCGAACAAGGCTTCTTCGCCCA
>DASYOJ010000086.1:0-2102 GCA_036007925.1 Candidatus Nanopelagicales bacterium | reverse complement strand
CGCCGAGCCCAGTCATCGAGAGCATCCAGGGCCGCCGGCGCGCGCAGATCATCGGCCAGCACCTCTCGCATTCGATCCACAGTTGGCTGCGCCGACGGTGCGTTCGGTGCGGTGATGGCAGCGCGTAAGCGCGCCAGTCGTTCGATAGCCCCCGTCAAGCCGTGCGGGCTCCAGGCCCAATCTGAGCGGTAGTGGTGGGCCAGCAGCGCAAGGCGAATCGCCATTGGATCTATGCCCTCGTGGCGAAGCGCCGACACGAACACCAAATTCCCGCGGGACTTGCTCATCTTGTGGCCTTGCCAGGCGACCATGCCCGAATGGACGTAGTGCCGCGCGAACGGCCACTCGCCGGTGATGACCTGCGCTTCGGACGCGCCCATCTCGTGGTGGGGGAAGGCCAGGTCCGAACCACCCCCTTGCACATCGATGGTCGATCCCAGGAAATCCAGCGCGATGGCGGCGCACTCGATGTGCCACCCGGGGCGCCCATGCCCCAAGGGGGTATCCCACGCCGGCTCCCCCGGCCGGGCCGATTGCCACACCAGGCAATCAAGCGGATGCTCCTTGCCTGCCCGGTCCGGGTCGCCACCACGCTCGGCGAATAGTTGGATCATCGTCTCGGGGTCTAGCCGGCTAATCGAGCCGAAGTTCGGATCACTGCTGATTCGAAAATATAGATCGGAATCGACGGCATAGACGTGTCCTTCGGCCTGTAGGCGGGCCACGTACTCGGCCACCGAGGGGATGGACTCCACGGCACCGATGTAGTCCTGCGGCGGAATAACGCGCAAGGCCTCCATGTCTTCACGGAACAACGCGGTCTCACGATCAGCAATCACCCGCCAGTCTTGGCCTGTGGCCACGGCGCGCTCCAGTAAGGGATCATCGATATCGGTGACGTTTTGTACGTAGTGGACATCGTGCCCCGAATCACGCCACATCCGCGCCAGTAAGTCGAACGCCACGTATGTATTGGCGTGGCCGATGTGCGTGGCGTCATAGGGAGTGATGCCACACACGTACATGCGTGCGGTAGCCCCGGGGGCACTGGGCCGAATCTGACCGCTGGCGGTATCAAAGAGCCGGAGTTCGGGCCCTGTCCCGGGGAGATCGGGCACTGTGGGCGCGGGCCAGGCTTGCACGTGGTGACCCTATCTGCGCGGGTTCGGGCCCTTACTGACCGATCAAAAGACCGGCCACGGTATTGCTGGCCAGTCCTGACTCGGAAGCGGAAAGCGCTGGGTTCGGCGCAGTTCGTCGACGCGCACCTGCAGTGCGTCCATCTCCCAACGATCCAGCCACGTTGCCACCTGCGGCATCCCTTCGGCCACTTGCTCAGCAAGCTGGTCTAAGGCCTGAATCAGCGGCGGCGGGATGGCTTCGTCTGCCCACCCCCACAGCACCGTGCGAAGTTTGGGCTCCACCGTCAGCGTCACGCCATGGTCCACGCCCCAAATGCTGCCGGAAACGTCGGTGATCACATGGCCTCCCTTGCGGTCGCCGTTGTTGATCACCGCATCGAGGATGGCCATCTGCTGCAACCGCTGATCGTCGGCGTGCACCAGCGCAACCGGGTTACCCAGTCCGTCGCTTGCTCGAAGCACATTCAACCAACCAGCCGGGACCTGCTGCGGTGCCACGACATCCACCAGGCGGGCATCGTCGTCTTCGTCGACCCACAACTGAACCATGCCCGCACCGGCCGGACCGTCATCGCGCCATACGGTCGGTGGGATCAATCCGAAACCCAGCGCGCGATCGATTTCAAAGCACGCAACTTCCCGCCCGGTCAAGGTCCCTTCGGGAAAATCCCACAGTGGTCGCTCACCCCGACGTGGCTTGTACACAATCCGCTTTCCGGTCTCCAACGTGCAGCGCAAAGTTGCGTTACTCGCCCCAAGAACCCGTCCTTCGATATCGAAGGGACACGCGCGTAGGGCGTCCAACGCGGCTGCGTCGTTGTTCATGCGCGTCGCTTGTACCCGTTAGCGCGCGCGCAAATATGACCGTGGGGATCCAGCGGCTGCTGGCAGAACGGGCAGGACGGACGCCCGCTGGAGATGACCGAGCGTGCGCGCTCGGCAAAGGCTCGCGCATAGGGC
>DASYOJ010000085.1:0-3971 GCA_036007925.1 Candidatus Nanopelagicales bacterium | reverse complement strand
GCCGTCCACGGCTGCTCGGGCACCGCGATTCCCGGTGGAAACTGCGGCCCGGGTACGCGCAGTTCCTCCGGCCGCTCGCAGGCGAGCACCTCCACGGCGAAGGCCGGAGCCACCGTCCGCAGTGAGTAATCAATCGTGACGACGTCCTCACCGGGTGGGATCACGATCTCGGCATATCCGACATCAATTCGCTTGGAATCTTGCGCGCGCAGAATGCAAACCACCTCATCGCTGCCATCGCGCGACACATCGAAAGTGGCATCGGCGCGATCGGGTCCGATGACGCTCCACCGGATAAGTTGAAATTCCACGTTGTCGCGGACCGCCATGATCCCGGCGAAGGCAACTGCTCCCAAGAAGACGATGACGACAACCACCACGACGGCAATCGGGGAGATACGACGCTGATCGAGTCCGTACCGAGCCTTCATCTCCGGGGAGAGTTGGTCTGGCGAGAAGGGCGAGGACATAGGTGGGAGACTAAGCCTGTGCCGACAACTTCACCACAGCCGCTGCGCCTGATGGCCGTGCATGCCCACCCAGATGACGAGTCCAGCAAGGGTGCCGCCACTACCGCCAAGTACGTGGATGAGGGCATCGAGGTGATGGTCGTCACCTGCACCGGTGGTGAGCGTGGGGACATCCTCAACCCGGCTATGCAAGAGGCAGTGGACACCGAAGGTATCCACACGGTCCGCGAACGTGAGATGGCCAAAGCCGCGGAGATTCTGGGTGTCGCGCACGCCTGGCTCGGTTTTGAGGACTCAGGCTTTCCTCAGGGTGATCCGCCTCCTGCGCTGCCGGCCAATTCCTTCGCCGCCCGTCCGCTGCACGAGCTCACCCCGGCGCTCGTGCGTCATATTCGCGAGTTCCGCCCGCAGGTCATCACCACCTACGACGAAAACGGCGGCTATCCCCACCCCGATCACATCCGCACCCACGAGATCACCATGGCCGCGGTCAAGGAAGCCGCTGATGTCGGTCAGCATGCAGATTTGGGCGAACCGCACCACGTGTCCAAGATCTACTTCAACCATCAGTTTTCCAAAACCCGTGTCATGACCTTCCACACCGCTTTGCTCGAGGCCGGCCTGGAATCTCCGTACGCGGAGTGGATCGAGAATTGGAAGGACCGCGATGACAACTTCCGCCGCGTCACCACCCGGGTGCATGCTGCGGAATATTTCCCTGTCCGCGACCAGGCGCTACTTGCCCACGCTACCCAGATCGACCCGAACGGCATGTGGTTTGCGGTCCCGCTGGGAATGCAGCAGGAACTGTGGCCCACCGAGGATTTTGAACTCGCATGGTCGGCCATCGAGGTGGAGACTCCTGAGGACGATCTATTTGCTGGGCTAAGGGGTTGAGGCGAGGATGAACAGCAACGTAAGCCTGGTTATCGATGGCGGGTTGCAGATTGTCGGCGTGATCGTTCTCGTTCTCGGCATCGTTGTCTTCTTGCTCTGGAAGTCCATGAACCGGCAGATCAAGAAGATCAATGTTGATTTGCCACCGGGACCTGCTGATGAGCGGATTGCTGAGGAGAAGCACTTCACCGAGGAAGCTGTGATCCACGGCGAGGAAGAGCGCGACGAGGATGAACAGCGCACCTGAACTCAAGGTGCGTCCATCTGCTTCGGACATCTGGCGCACCGCGATAACTCCGCGCTGGTTGTTCGCCCTCACCGCGTTGATCGCCTTTATCGCTGTCAGTGTCGTGTTAGGCCGTTGGCAGTGGGACCGCACGCAAGACATCCTCGCCGCCGAACGCGCCGCAGCCGCCGAACCAATCCAACTCAGCGAACTCATCAACGATGATGGAACCTGGAATAACGCAGACATCGGCAGGACGGTCATCCTTGATGGCGGTTTCACCGGCGATGAAATTCTGATTCCGAACCGCGAGTACCAAGGGCAATCAGGCACCTGGACAATCACGCGTTTCGAACTCGACAACCGAGCAAGCATCGCGGTGGTACGCGGGTGGTTGCCCAACGATGAATTCAGCCCGCCCATCCGACAAGAGCCCACCCGCATCGAGGGTGTGCTGCATCCCAATGAAGCGTTCTACGAAGGTGCGAATCAAGAGCAGATCATCACCGTCGATGCACCAGCGCTCGCAGCGGCATGGAACACAGCCCTCATCGACGGCTATGTGATGTTGCAGGAACAAGATCCGGTCCTGCTGGCCGCCGACGCTGCTGCACCGGTGATCGTTCCGCCCACCGTTTCGGTGGGAAATGCACCCTTCCCGCTGCAGAACTTCTTCTACGCGATCCAGTGGTGGATCTTCGCGGTCTTTGCCATCTTCGTGTACGGCAGGTGGCTGTACCTCGACGCTAGGAAGTAGGTTCCCGGTCGTGATCACCGTTATGGGCGAAGCGCTCATCGACATCATCGTGAGTCCCGACGGTGAGGTGACCGCTGCGGCGATCGGAGGCGCGCCGTTGAACACTGCTCGAACGCTGGCTCGACTAGACGTCCCCGTTTCCTTCCTCGGAGGCATCTCGACCGATGCCTTCGGCCGACGGATCTCTCGGATGCTCGACTCCGATGGCGTGGGCTATGCGTTGGGTCAGCCGATGGAAGCGCCCACCACGCTGGCGATCGCGGAGTTGGACGATGGTGGTGCGGCTTCATATCGATTCATCTTCGATGGCACATCTGCCACTTTGGTGATGCCGTCGGAAGCCGTTGGCGCAATGAAGTCGGACTGTTCCGTGCTGCACGTGGGAACGCTGGCGCTGGTGTTAGAACCTCTTGCGGACGCAACGCGGGCAGTGGTCGAAGCCGCTCCGGATTCGCGGATCGTCATGGTCGATCCGAATTGCCGCCCCGCGGTGATGACCGGATCGCCAGTCTTCGAATCGACATTCGCGGCAGTACTGGAGCGCGCCGACGTGGTGAAGGTCAGCGGTGATGACTTGGAATTCTTGTATCCCGGTGAGCGACCGGCCACTGCAGCGGAGCAGATTCACATGCGCACCGGCGCTACGGTCCTCTTCACCGACGGCGCGAACTCAGTCGAAGTGATCTGTGCAGGTGGCAAGCAGGTGCTGGATGTGCCGCAGGTGCCCGTGGTCGACACCGTGGGTGCTGGGGATTCGTTCAGTGGGGGGTTCTTGGCCCATTGGGTGCGCCAGGGCTGGGGCCGCGATGAGCTTTCGGAGCTGGACAAGGTGGTGACCGCTGCTGAGTTTGGTATTCGCGTGGCGGGGATCACCTGCCAGCGGGCAGGGGCGCAGCCGCCGTACGCAGCCGAAGTGGCATGAGTAAGTAAGTGGGCTAGGTTCGGAATATGGACAAGCTTCCTGGGGCGTTACTTCGGTTTCGGATCATGGCGTGGGTCACCGGTGTGGTTCTTGGGGCGCTCACCATCTGGTTGGTTGTCGGCTACGGGTTCTTGGACTACGCGAATACCGAGGTCAAGCCTGATTTGTACCGCTGGCTATGGACTGCGCACGGCTGGCTGTACTTGTTCTACCTGATCGCCGGTGTGGACCTTTGCTTCCGGATCAAACTCTCGGTAGTCAAGACACTCGCCGTACTGCTGGCCGGCACGGTGCCCTTCATGAGCTTTGTCGCGGACTACCAACTGCACAAGTACGTTCGCAAGCATCACCTCGAGCCGGCGCAGCCAGCGTCGTAGCTCTTCTTACGGTTGACCCGAGAGCGACCAATCGATTGGTTCAGCGCCGAGGTCCTCGAGCATTTCATTGGCTTGACTAAAGGGCCGTGAGCCGAAGAAGCCACGATCAGCAGACATCGGGCTGGGGTGCGGGCTGGTGATAACCGGAGCATCGTCAAGGAGTTCGGCTGCGGTTTGCGCATCCTTGCCCCACAAGATCGCCACCACCGGCTGATCGGGTCGATAGGCGATCGCACTAATCGCAGCCGCGGTGAAGTCCTCCCAACCCTTGCCGCGGTGGCTGCCGGGCTGGCCGAGTTGCACGGTTAGCACGCGGTTGAGC
>DASYOJ010000084.1:0-2492 GCA_036007925.1 Candidatus Nanopelagicales bacterium | reverse complement strand
CTTGGTAGGGCGCACCCCGAGTTCATCGGCGATCCGCCGCACATCTGCGGCACCGAGCAGCCGGCTCACCAGTCCCCGAACGCTCGATGCGTGTTGGCCGTGAGCGCGTCGCACAACTGCGCCACATCCGCGCCCCGCTCCTGTGCCATCCGGCGCACCGTCCACGGCATCTCATAGGTGGCATTGACCCGCCCGCGATTCGGCTTCGGGGTCAAGTACGGCGCATCCGTTTCCACCAGGAGCAACTCCTCTGGCACCACGTGCAATGCCTCGCGAAGGCTCTCGGCGCTGCCGAAGGTGATCACTCCCGCGAAGGACATGAACCAGCCCTGCTCCGCGCAAACCCTCGCCATCGCGGCATCACCGGAGAAGCAATGGAAGACCACACGACTCGGGGCACCTTGGTCACGCAGCACCGAGATGACATCCTCATGGGAATCCCGGTCGTGAATCACCAAGGTCTTATCGAGTTCCTTGGCAAGGTCGATGTGCCAACGGAAGGATTCGTGTTGGAACGCTTGGCCTTCGGGCTCTGGCGTTCGAAAGTAGTCCAGCCCCGTCTCACCGACGGCGAGCACTACGTCTTCACGCGCGAGTTCGTCGATGCGCATCCACGCTGCTTCCAAAGCAGCTCGGCCATCCCGCACACCGATGTGCGCGGCGTCATTCGGGTGCAGGGCAACACCGACGGCAACCTCCGGATGCTGCTGGGCAAACGGCACCGACCACTCCGCGGACTCCACATCGCAACCGATCTGGACCACCTTCGGCACACCAACCTCGCTGGCCCAGCGCAGCAATTCGTCCGGATCCGGCGCGGTGTCCCCGTGCAGCGAGCGATCGTGGACGTCGAGGTGGGTATGCGAATCGATGACCGGCCGCGGCAATGCTTCGGGAGCCTGCGGCCACCCCTGGGGCTTAGCCATCGATCAGATCTCCGGGGTTTCATCCGGTAGCCGCGGGAACAACGAAGCGCCCTTGGTGATCAGCGCCCCGGCGGGCAGTTTCCCCCACCGACTGGCATCGCCCAACCGCTGCGCGGCGATCTCACCCAAAGCCGCACCGGCCCCGAGCTGCTCCCACAAACTTGCCATCGCCTTCGGCATGACCGGGTTGTAGGCAACTGCGATCGCCCGCAGCGCCTCACACATCGTGTACAGCACGGTATCGAGTCGCTGCGCCAACGATTCGTCCTTCGCCAGCACCCACGGCTCGACCTCGGTCACGTACTGGTTCACCAGTTCGACCACCGAGCGCACTTCGCCGATCGCGGTCGCGAAGTCCAATTCCTCGACCGCCGCATCGGCAGCTGCGAAAGCCGTCGTAAGCCGATCGACCACCGCCATCTCCTGCTCACCGAGCGGACCGGGTTCGGGGAGCACGCCCTCGCGGTACTTGCCGACCATTGCGGTGGCGCGCGATGCCAGGTTGCCCAAGCCGTTGGCTAACTCCGAGGTGTAGCGAGCGCTCATGTCCTCCCAGGAGAACGAGCCGTCTTGGCCGAAGGCGATCGCGCGCATGAAGTAATAGCGGAAAGCATCAGAGCCGAAGAAGTCGATGATCTGCTCGGGGGCGATACCGGTGAGCTTGGACTTGCTCATTTTCTCCCCACCCACCAGCAGCCAGCCGTGCGCGAACACCTGCTTGGGCAACGGCTCGGCGGCGGCCATCAACATCGCCGGCCAGTACACCGCGTGGAAGCGCAGGATGTCCTTACCGACCAGGTGCACATCGGCGGGAAAAGTGGTGGCGTACTGCGCCGCATCTGCTGATCCCGGTTCGGATCCATAACCCGTGGCGGTGGCGTAGTTGAGCAACGCGTCGAACCACACGTACACCACTTGGTCGGGATCCCAGGTCAACGGGATCCCCCAATCCACCGACGATCGGGACATCGAAATGTCCACCAGGCCGCCGCGCAGGAAGGACATCACCTCGTTGTACGCACTTTGCGGGCGCACAGCCTCCGGATGGGCTTCGTAGTGCTCGATCAACCGGTCGGTCAACGCCGAGAGTCGAAAGAACCAGTTCTCCTCGCGCAGTTCCTCGGCCGGCTTGCCGTGCACCGGACACACCAGTTGCCCCGCGAACTCCCCGGTTCCCTCCACCAGATCGCCAGCAAGTTTGAATTCCTCACAACCCACGCAGTACGGGCCTTCGTAAGGAGCGGAGTACACGTATCCGTTCTCGCGCACCTGTTCCCAGAACTTCTGCACGCGCTGCACATGCCGGTCCTCGGTGGTGCGGATGAAATCGTCGTTGGCGGCATCCACGGTCTCCAGGACCGGCAGCCAGGACTCGGTCACCAGCCGGTCCACCCACTCTTGCGGGGTCACGCCCCCTGCATCGGCGGCGCGCTGCACCTTCGTGCCGTGCTCGTCCACGCCGGTGAGGTACCAGACTTTCTCCCCACGCTGGCGATGCCAACGGGTCAGCACATCACCCGCGGTGGTCGTGTACGCGTGCCCGATGTGCGGCGCATCGTTGACGTA
>DASYOJ010000083.1:0-3370 GCA_036007925.1 Candidatus Nanopelagicales bacterium | reverse complement strand
CCGAGGGTTTCGCAGAGCCGGGCGAACTGGGCGTCGTTGCCGACCGCAATGATCAACAAGCGATCAGCGGTAGGAAACGGTTCATAAGGCGCGATGGACGGATGGTGGTTGCCCGAGCGCTGGGGTGATTGACCGGTGATGGCCGCTGCCGCGGATTGATTGACTAGCCCCGAGAGTAAGGACCCAAGCAGCGTGACCGACAAGTACTGCCCAGCGCCGGTTCGATCACGATGATGGAGGGCAGCGAGGATGCCGGTGGCAGCATGCAACCCGGTGAGGACATCCACGATCGCGACACCGACCTTCGTCGGTTCCTTCTCACCAGTGATATCCATCAGCCCGCCCATCGCCTGGACGAGAAGGTCGTATCCAGGCAGATCGGCCTCGGAGCCGAAGCCGCTGATCGAGCAGTAGATGATCGAGGGGTTGGTCGAAGCTACGTCGTCGTAGGCAAGTGATCGCTGAGCCAGGGAACCGCTGGGAAAGTTCTCAATCAAGATGTCGGCACGTGTGGCGAGATTGATGGCCTGCTGGCGGTCGATTGGGTCATCGAGATCGAGCGCAACGGAATGCTTATTGCGGTTGACGGACAAGAAGTACGTCGCATCACCGTTCATATCGACCGGTGGAGCCCAGGCGCGCGTGTCATCGCCTGTGCCGGGACGTTCCACCTTGATCACGGTGGCGCCGAGGTCACCGAGCAACATCGTGGCGTAGGGGCCGGCCAGGACACGCGAAAAGTCCGCGACGATCAGCCCGTCGAGTGCCCCGCTCACCGAAATGCCGGAATACCGGTGAGAGCTTGACCAACCACCAACGTATGCATTTCGTTGGTGCCTTCGTAGGTGAAGACCGATTCGAGGTTGTTCATATGCCGGATCACCGGGTACTCCAAGGTGATGCCGTTGCCACCCAGAATGGAGCGACTCTCGCGGGCGATATCCAGGGCTTCTCGCGCGTTGTTGAGTTTGCCCAAGCTGATCTGCTCGGGCGCGATCACCCCAGCGTCCTTGAGTCGACCAAGATGCAGCGCGAGCAGGAGTCCCTTGTCGAGTTCGAGGGTCATATCCACCAACTTCTTTTGGGTCAGTTGGAAGGCACCGATCGGCTTATCGAACTGCTCGCGCTCCTGTGCGTAGCGAAGTGCCACGTCCAAGCACTCCCGGGCTGCACCCATCGTTCCGAAGATGATCCCGAAGCGGGCTTCGTTCAGGCAACCAAGCGGTGCACCAAGGCCTGTTGCTTCGGGCAGCACGGCGTCGGCGGGCAGGCGCAGGTCGCGGAAGACGAGCTCGCTTGTGACCGAAGCGCGCAGCGAGACCTTGTGGTGCACCAGATTGGCCTGGAATCCCGGAGTTTCCGTGGGCACCACGAAGCCGCGGATGCCTTCGTCGGTCTGCGCCCAGATGATTGCCACATCGGCAACGGAACCGTTAGTGATCCACATCTTCGAACCGTTCAGAACCCAGTCCGCACCGTCGCGGTGGGCGCGGGTGCGCATGGCGGACGGGTTGGATCCTGCATCGGCCTCGGTGAGTCCGAAGCAGCCAATAAGGCTTCCCTTCGCCATACCTGGCAGCCAGCGCTCACGTTGCTCGTCACTGCCGAACCGGTAGATCGCATACATCGCCAAGGACCCCTGCACGCTGACCATCGAGCGAATGCCGGAGTCCCCGGCCTCGAGCTCCATCGCTGCAAGTCCGTACGCCGTAGCGGTTGTTCCGGCGCAGCCGTAGCCCTCCAGGTGCATCCCGAGCAGACCGGCGTCACCGAAAGCAGCCATCAGCTCCCGTGCGGGAACCTCGCCTTCCTCCCACCAGTGCGCGACCTTGGGGCGAACGACGTCATCGATGATCGAGCGGGTGACATCCCGGATGCTGCGCTCTTCTTCGTTGAGCAGCCCATCGAAGGCGATCAGATCGAGTGGATGCATACGGTGCTCCTGTCGTTGGTATGAGGTTACTGCCCGGTGAGGGTGCCGACGAGTCGTCCGAGGATCGACGTCTTGCCGGTCTTCGCTTCGATCGCGTCTGCGGCTGCGGTGGCTTTGAGGCCGATGGTGGTGGCGGCCCAGCGCAAGGGTTCTGGCTCCCATGCACGGGACCGGTGCCCTACCCAGGGCAGCCTTAGGAGGGGATCATCGGCGCGCCCCGCGATGAGTGCAGCCAGTGTGCGTCCGGCCAGGTTGGCAGTTCCCACGCCATCACCCACATAGCCACCGGCCCAGCCCAGACCGGTCACCGGATCAAGGCCCACCGAAGCCCACCAATCACGGGCGATACCCAGCGTGCCGCCCCACGCATGCGTGAAGCGGTGCTGCCGGACGACCGGGAACAGGTCGACCAACGTCGCCTCGAGCATCCGGTGGATGCGGCCATCGAGTTCGGTTTGGGACTGGATCTTGGAGCCGAAGGTGTACGGGGCGCCGCGTCCACCGAAGGCAAGCCGATTGTCGGCAGTGCGCTGGCCATAAATCACCATGTGGCGACCATCGGAGAAGGTTGGTCGCTCAACGAGGCCGATCTGCTCCCACGCCTCCTCGGGTAGCGGTTCGGTAGCAATCATCAGCGAGTAGAACGGCAACAGAGCGCGGCGCTGCCGGGGTATCTCGGTCGTGTAGCCCTCGGTGGCTCGGATCACGTATTTCGAACGGACGTTACCGGTGGGAGTTCGCACGATGCCCGGCTCCACCGCGAGAGCAGGGCTGTGCTCGAAGATTTGGGTACCGGACTCCGCCACATGCCGGGCCAGATGGCGTATCAGCTTGGCTGGCTGGATCGCGGCACAGTGCGGGGTGTACGCACCACCGATTACGTTCGTTGCCTTCATCATCTCAAGCGTCTGCTGAGCATCGAGTAAGCGCTCATCAGGCTCGATGCCGGCTGCGCGCACGTTTGTATCCCGTTCCCGCATCCGATTCCATTGCGCGAGGGTGCGTGCGGCAACGATGGTGCCGCCCTTAGCCCAGTCGATATTCCAGCCATGCTCGCTGGCTACCCGACCAATCTCATCGACGGTGTGGTTCATCGCGCCTTGCATTGCCAGGGCTGCGGGCAGGCCCGCACGTTCGGTGATCGCCAAGTGGTCTTGAGGAAATAGTGCTGAAGCCCAGCCGCCATTGCGCCCGCTAGCCCCGTACCCGGCGGTGTGCTTCTCCACGACCGCTACGCGCAGTCCCGGTGATTGCTTTTGCAGGTAGTACGCCGTCCACAGTCCGGTGTATCCAGCGCCGATGATCGCCACATCGACGTCGACATCGCCCACGAGTGGCTCACCCACGGGAGTGCGCAGGTGTTCGGGAAGGAGGTCCCACCACAGGACTCGATTCAGGGTCGACATTTCCTGGCTCATGTGCGTTGCTGGACGTAGT
>DASYOJ010000082.1:0-4393 GCA_036007925.1 Candidatus Nanopelagicales bacterium | reverse complement strand
CCTCGACGACACCCGTCGGCGCACCATCTTGGGGTCGTTCCTTTTCGCGGGGGATAGCGTCCACAAACCCACGGGCGTGCTGTCGGGTGGGGAGAAGACGCGGCTGTCCCTTGCTTGTCTGGTGGTTTCAGGAGCCAATGTCTTGCTACTCGACGAGCCTACGAACAACCTTGACCCAGCCTCGCGCGCCGAAGTGCTGACGGCCTTACGCTCCTACGAGGGAGCAGTGGTGTTGGTGAGCCATGATCCAGGAGCGGTGCAAGCCCTCGAACCTGAGCGAGTGGTCTTGCTCCCCGATGGGGATGAGGATCTCTGGAACGAGGACTACGTCGATCTCATCGAGTTGGCCTGACCAGGTCAACACACGAAAGTCTTGCGAGGCGAATCCACAAAGGAGAACCAGGTGACCGGTACTGAGTCCCACATTGTCACGTCTTTCGAGGAAGACACCTTGACGGTCACCTTGAACCGTCCGGAAGTTCGCAATGCGCAGACACCGGCCATGTGGCACGAACTTGCCCGCATAGCCACGACCGTGCCAAGTGAAGCTCGGTTCGTCGTCCTTGCGGGTGCCGGTGTCGACTTTTCTGCGGGATTGGACAGGGAAGTCCTCACAGAGACTGGCTCGCACGGGATGGTGGCGGCCCTACAGAAGGATCCGGAATCCTTCATCGCCAGTGCCCAAGCTGGGTTCCGAGCCTGGACGCAGATTCCACAAACCGTGGTGGCACTTGTGCAGGGCAATGCGATCGGCGCCGGGTTCCAACTCGCTTTGGCGAGCGATGTCATCATGTGCACCCCCAACGCGCGATTCGCTCTGCGCGAGACGTCCATTGGCCTGGTGCCCGACCTCGGGGGGACTGGTGCACTCATCGATTCCCTCGGATATCGCAGAACGTTTGCCCTGTGTGTAACGGGGGAGTTCCTGTCGGCGCAAGCAGCCGTCGAGGCTGGGCTGGTACACGCCATCGCGGATGATCTGCAGGACGGGCAGGCACACCTCTTCGAGCAACTTCGAGGGGTTGACCCAGGTGCGGCGGCGGACCTCAAGCAGTTGCTGCGGCGCGTTGCCGGTGACCAGGACTCCTGGACGAGCGAACGTGAGATCCAAGTCCAGCGCTTGCGAATGCTCTTTCGTCAGGAGAACTCGTGAGTATGCAAACGGTCTGGCAGACCTATCAATCCATGACGCGTGATCGATCCGTCCAAGACCGAAAGGTATCGCGCTCGACCGTCCGGCGGATCTTGAGTTACGCACGGCCGTACCGAGTGATCGTCGTCATCTTCTTGACAACATTGGTCGGCACCGCATTGCTCAGTGTCGCCCAGCCACTGCTGTTTCGCCGGATCGTTGATGATGGAATCTCGGTCGGCAATTCCTCTCTTGTCACATGGACGGCTATCGGAATCGCTGGTTTGGCCATCCTGGACGCCGGCTTGGGCCTGGTGAGTCGATGGTTTTCCGCGCGCATTGGCGAAGGACTCATCTTTGATTTGCGAACGCAGGTGTATGACCACGTGCAACGGCAATCGATCGGGTTTTTCACGCGTACCCAGACCGGTGCGCTGATATCTCGACTCAATAGCGACGTCATTGGGGCTCAGCAAGCATTCACATCCACGTTGGGTGGCGTTCTAGGCAATGTGATTTCCGTGACCATCGTGCTCATCACGATGTTCGCTTTGTCCTGGCAAATCACGCTCGTCTCACTGATTTTGGTTCCGTTGTTCCTGCTGCCGGCGCGCTATATGGGACGCCGATTGCAAGCACTCACCCGCGAGCAAATGACACTCAACGCAGAGATGTCCTCCCAGATGACCGAGCGTTTCAATGTCTCAGGTGCGATGCTGGTGAAGCTTTTCGGGCGGCCCGACGCTGAAGCGGGACTATTTTCCGGTCGAGCTTTGCGGGTGCGTGATATCGGCGTTCGCATTGCGATGGCGAACCGGTGGTTCTTCACGGCTTTAACTCTCGTGGCGGCATTGGCGACTGCGATCACCTACGGCCTAGGTGGAAACCTGGTGATCGACGGGGCGATCACGCTGGGCACGCTACTGGCGTTGGTGGCGCTCCTGGCGCAGTTGTACGGACCGCTAACTGCCTTGAGCAATGTGCGTGTGGATGTCATGACCGCACTGGTGTCCTTCGAAAGGGTCTTCGAAGTGCTCGATCTTCCGCCGCTCGTACACGAACCCGATGATCCCCGTCATTTCCCAGCCGGTGGATTGAGCGTTCAGTTCGACCACGTTGACTTTGCCTATCCAACGAGTGATCAAGTCGGAATAGCCTCGCTCGAAGGTGTTTCGCGGGAAGAAAGTGCAGGCGTGGGGGAGCAGGTGCTCCACGATGTCACCTTTGAAGCGCCGGAGGGGGCTCTTACTGCTCTCGTTGGACCATCGGGCGCTGGAAAGAGCACGATCATTGCACTATTGGCCCGGCTGTATGACCCAACTGGTGGCGCTGTGCGTATCGGTGACGTGGACCTGCGAGACGTGACTACAGACGATGTCCGAGCCGATGTCGGTGTGGTGACCCAAGACGCGCATCTGTTCCACGAATCTATCGCCGAGAATCTTCGATATGCCCGCCCCGAAGCTACCGATGGTGAACTCGTGGAGGCTTGCGAGGCTGCACAGATCTGGGACTTCGTTCAAACCCTTCCCGACGGACTAAACACGGTTGTAGGCGACCGCGGCTATCGGCTCTCGGGTGGAGAGAAGCAACGCATGGCTTTGGCCCGCCTGTTCCTCAAAGCGCCACGGGTTGTGGTGTTGGATGAAGCCACGGCACATCTCGACAGCGAGAGCGAGCGCAAGGTGCAACAAGCACTGGATTCAGCCCTTCGGGGACGAACGAGTGTGGTGATCGCTCACCGGTTATCGACGGTGCGGAAGGCCGATCAGATATTGGTCATCAATAACGGTCGCGTCGAACAACGAGGTACACACGAGGAACTCCTGGCAGCCGGAGGGCTGTATGAGACGTTGTACCGCACGCAGTTCGCGGAAAATTGATCACACGCCTGAATCCTTGGCTTCGCGCCGCAGGAAGAAAAACCACCCGCCCATGGCAACGGCAGCGAACAACAGCCACTGTATGGCGTACGAGATGTTTTGAAGATCGTCGTTTTCTGCCAGCGGGACCGCGATGAGTTCGTCCGGTGGATCGGTACTGCGAACCTGCACGTACCACTGGGCGGTGGTGGCGGGGGGAAGCTGTCCGGACGTTATATCGGTGATTTGGTCGACGGGTAGACCGCCGCGGTCTGTTGGATCAATGGCGTCGCCGTCGGGCAGGGGGCGAACGACTCCGGCGACGCTCACAGGCCCTGGATTCAGTGAATCGGCGGCCAATTGTGGCGACTCACCGGCCCGGATACCCGAGGGCGTCCATCCGCGGAGCAGCCATACCGTTCCTTGAGCTGTGCGCAGTTGCTGCATCATCCAAAAACCATTGCGTCCCTCAAGGGGGCGCTGGCGTACATAGAGTGCAGATCCCGGTACCAAGGTCCCGGTGAGGGTCACGGGGGTGAACTCCTCAAGCGGGTCGGTCAGCGACGGAGACACCGGCTCGGTGTCTCCGAGGGCTTGCGCGCGCTGTTCGATTTGCTTTTGTTCGGCTCGGTCCCACTGCCACCTGCTCAACAAGCCGAAAGCGACGATCGCCACGACGACGACCGCGGTAAATCCCTGCCACCGTGGGGTGCGCAGCAAGGTGAGCATTACTCCACTGTACGACCGTCTGGTGAGGGTTCACCCTCACCGGGAACGATCACGACTCCCTCAATCGCTTTGGTGGAGGAAGGCAGCGCCGGCTGAGGCGGAGGCACGTGCAGCGAAACCGGGTCAGCGGCACCGCCATCGTGGGATTTGCCCGCGTTGGCGATCACGACTGCGAGGTAGGGCAAGATCACGGCCCCGGCGATCAGCACCCACCGAGGCCACCCGGGCACGAAAATCGCACCAATGACGCACGCGGTGCGGATCCCCATGGAAATCAGGTACTTGCGCGTGCGCCCCGACTGCTCCGCGCTCAGCGATCGCTGAGCGCTGGTAATGGTGTGTGTGGGCTCCGGCACCCCAATAAGGTAAACCCGGGTGGCTGCTTGCGCCCGTTGACCACCACACAGGAGGCTGTCATGTCCGAGCGGGTCTACGGGTTATCCGAGGTCGTCGGGACCTCACCAGAGTCGATCGAAGAGGCGGTACGCAACGCGGTGAGGCGTGCCGCAGCAGATCACCTGCATATCGACTGGTTCGAGGTGCAGCAGGTCCGAGGCTACGTTCGCAGCAACGACGTTGACCATTTCCAGGTCACGGTCAAGGTCGGTTATCGCCTCGAAGATGCCTGAGGGGGCTGCCCAGTCGCCATCTGAGCTGTCGGCCGAAGAGC
>DASYOJ010000081.1:0-7849 GCA_036007925.1 Candidatus Nanopelagicales bacterium | reverse complement strand
TTCGTCATCAAGGCGCCGGGAGCGGACGACCTCACGGCTGTTCGGGAAGTAGTGACGCGTCGCTTCACTCCTCGCGCAGAGGGCACACACGAGCCCGAGCGGGAGACCTTCGCCTATCCACCGGGGTTATTGGTGGTCGATGGTGGGGCCCCGCAAGTGGCTGCTGCTCAGCAGGCTCTCGCTGACGTCGGTGCTGGAGATATTCCTGTCGTCGGCTTGGCGAAGCGACTTGAGGAAGTCTGGCCTCCGGACTCTGCCGATCCGGTGATCTTGCCGCGCACCAGTGAGGCCTTGTACTTGTTGCAGCGGGTGCGTGACGAAGCCCATCGGACCGCCATCACGTTCCATCGCAAGAGACGCTCAGCGCGGCAGCGGCGCAGTGCCCTCGATGACATTCCAGGTCTGGGCGAGGTGAAGGCCAAGGCTTTGTTGCGCCATTTCGGTTCCGTCAAGGCGGTGCGAGCCGCCAGTGAGCAGGATTTGGTCTCGGTACCGGGGATCGGTCCCGCATTGGCTGCGGTCATCTCCGGGGCGCTAGCGTCGGGCCCGTCCGTAAGAACCGAGGCAGGAGCCGATCATGAGCGAACGTGATGCGGCCATCGACGTCCTCTTGGTGACCGGCATGTCCGGTGCCGGGCGCTCCACCGCAGCTCGCGCATTGGAAGATGCTGGGTGGTTCGTGATGGACAACATCCCGCCGATGTTGCTCGGGGCGGCGATCGATGTAGCCGCCGAGAATCCCGATGTGGACCGAGTGGCGGTCGTGGTCGATGCTCGAGGGGGATCCTTCTTCCCTCAACTTGCCGAGGCGATGGATGGTCTGCGACTGCGAGGCGTGCATGTCGGTGTGTTGTTCTTGGAAGCATCGGAAGAATCGCTTGTGCGTCGTTTTGAATCCTCACGCCGGCCGCATCCCTTGCAAGAGGGTGCGCGCATTCTCGATGGACTGCGGCGCGAGCGGCTCGTCTTGGGGGATTTGAGATCGCAGGCCGACTTGGTGATCGACACGACGAACCTGAATGTGCATGAACTGCGTCGGGCTATTGATGCTGCGTTCGCCGAACCCGACGAACGACTGCGGATCACGGTGATGTCCTTCGGCTTCAAGCACGGAATCCCGGTAGACGCCGACATGGTGGCCGATGCACGCTTCTTGCCCAATCCATATTGGGATCTGGCCCTGCGCGATCGGACCGGACTGGATCCAGACGTGGCCGAGGCTGTTTTATCGGGTGATGGCGCACGGGAATTCCTCGATCATCTAGCGGCGCTGGTTCGCACGACGCGAGATGGATATTTGCGGGAGGGGAAGCGCTTTGTCACCGTTGCCGTCGGGTGCACCGGTGGTAAACACCGCAGCGTGGCGCTCACTGAGGCGTTGTCGCGAATGCTCGAGACGCCGAATGTTCTGATCGGTGTGGAGCATCGGGACATAGGCAAGGAGTAGGGGCGGTGGAGGAGTCCACAGCAAGCCCTCCTCCGGCTGTGGTCGCGCTTGGGGGCGGACATGGATTAGCCGTGAGTCTGCGCGCCTTGCGCACGATCACCGACCGTCTCAGTGCCGTGGTTGGAGTAGCCGACGATGGCGGCTCGAGTGGCCGGCTGCGCCGCGAATTCGGTGTCTTGCCACCAGGAGATCTGCGGATGGCGATTGCCGCACTGTGCGCAGATGATCCCCGTGCGCGGGACTGGGCGGAGGTACTTCAATTCCGCTTCAGTGGCGAGGGCGAGTTGGCCGGACATGCGGTGGGAAACGTGTTGATGACAGCTCTATGGCAGCGCACGAGCGATCCGGTAGCCGGACTTGAGGAACTAAGCGCCCTCGTGGGAGCGGTGGGCCAAGTGCTGCCCTGCAGCGTGGATCCACTCCAGATTGTTGCCCGAATTCTCGGGCACGAGCCCACCTCCCCGCAGGCAGTGAGTGTGGTGCGAGGACAGGTCGAGATCGCGACTACCCCCGGTAAGGTCGAGCGAGTGTGGCTGGAGCCATCTGATGCCCGGCCGTGCACGCGAGCACTCCAGGCAGTTGCCGAAGCTGATGCGATCGTTTTGGGTCCCGGCTCGTGGTTCACCTCCCTGATGCCCCACCTCGTGCTGCCAGATCTGGGCGCCGCGGTGGCGGGGGCGCCGGGTCGCACGATCGTGGTGTTGAACCTGGATCCCCAGGAAGGCGAAACCCAAGACTTCTCCCCGGCCCAACACATAGAGGCGTTGATTACCCATTCGCCCACTTTGCGAAGCGACGTCGTCCTCGCGGATGAACGCCATGTGGGAACCGGTCGGACCCGCGAGGACCTCGTGGCTGTGTGTCAGGGGTGGGGGACCGAATTGGTGCTGTGCGATCTGGCCGGACAGGGAGATCGGCATGACCCGGACAAGCTCGCGCGAGCCTTCGGTACGGTTCTGGCCTGATGACGGGAGGAACGACAACTATGGCGATGACGGCTGCCGTGAAAGACGAACTCAGCCGTGTCGAAGTCACCAAGACCTGCTGCCGGAAGGCAGAGGTCGCGACATTGCTGCGCTTTGCCGGTGCGTTGCATATCGTCGGGGGCTCGATCGTGATCGAAGCCGACGTCGATGCCGGAGCGATCGCGCGACGGCTGCGTAAGGACATCTTCGACGTTTATGGACATGACAGCGAAATCGCCATGGTCCAAGGGACCGGCATCAAGAAGGGGACTCGCTACCTGGTTCGGGTGAGTGATGGCGGACAAGCGTTGGCTAAGCAAACCGGCATTGTCGATGCAGGTGGCCGGCCGGTTCGTGGGCTGCCGCCAGCCATCGTTGCCGGGGGGCTGTGCGATTGCGAAGCCGCCTGGCGGGGTGCATTCCTGGCGCACGGTTCGTTGACCGAGCCCGGGCGGTCATCCTCCCTTGAGATCACTGCCCCTGGTCCAGAAGCCGGCCTGGCATTAGTCGGTGCTGCCCGACGGTTGGGGATCGCGGCAAAATCGCGGGAAGTTCGTGGAGTGGATCGAGTAGTGATCCGCGACGGGGACGCCATCAGCGCACTGCTCACCCGCATGGGTGCGCACGAATCCGTATTGGCATGGGAAGAACGACGGATGCGCCGGGAGGTTCGAGCCACCGCCAATCGGCTCGCGAACTTCGACGACGCCAACTTGCGGCGTTCGGCAAGGGCGGCGGTAGCTGCTGGCGCACGCGTGGGGCGGGCACTGGAGATCCTCGGTGATGATGCTCCCGAACATCTCGTGGTCGCCGGGCGCTTGCGGATGGACAACCAGCAGGCCAGCCTTGAGGAGCTTGGAGCCCTCGCGGACCCACCGATGACCAAAGACGCGATCGCCGGGCGAATCCGCCGGCTGCTGGCCCTAGCCGATAAGCGGGCCAGCGAGTTGGGCATCGCTGACACCGAGGCCGCTTTGGTGGAGTCCGACTTTTCCGACGATTGAGGCGCCGATGTCACTTCGACGTTATCTGCGTCACTAGGATGAAAACATTGTCGGCGCGCGACCCGCGCGGCAATTAGTCGTCTCCGGACGCACGCCCCGATAGGACCTACCCGAGGAGAACCCTGTGACCATCAAGGTCGGCATCAATGGATTCGGACGCATCGGCCGTAACTTTTTCCGCGCACTGCTCACCAGCGGAGCGGACGTTGAGGTGGTCGGAATCAACGACCTCACCGACACCGTCACGTTGGCCCACCTGCTGAAGTACGACTCCATCCTCGGTCGGATAGGCATCCCGGTGGAGGCCACCGAGGGCGGCATCGTGGTCAATGGCACGACGATCCCGATCTTTGCGGAGAAAGACCCTGCGGCGCTGCCCTGGTCCTCGGTTGGGGCCGACATCGTGGTGGAATCCACCGGCATCTTCACGAACGCCGACGACGCCCGCAAGCACATCAGCGCAGGAGCAAAGAAGGTCATCATTTCCGCGCCGGCAAAGGGTGAGGACATCACGATCGTGATGGGTGTCAACGACTCCGATTACAACCCTGCTACCGACGACATCATCTCCAATGCCTCCTGCACAACGAACTGTTTGGCGCCCATGGCCAAGGCGATTGACGATGCATTTGGGATCGAACGCGGTTTGATGACCACGATCCACGCTTACACCAACGACCAGCGGATTTTGGACTTCCCGCACAGCGATCTGCGCCGGGCCCGTGCCGCAGCGATCAACATGATCCCCACAAGCACGGGTGCCGCTAAAGCGATCGCGCTCGTCATGCCCCACATGAAGGGCAAGTTGGACGGGTACGCCATGCGTGTGCCCGTGCCCACCGGTTCCGCAACGGACCTGACAGTGGAGTTGAAGACTCCGGCGACGAAAGAAGAGATCAATGCCGTCGTCAAAAAGGCCGCTGAGGGCCCTCTCCAGGGGATCTTGCAGTACACCGAAGACCCGATCGTGTCGACCGACATCGTGACGGATCCTGCCTCGTGCATTTTTGATGCAGGCATGACGAATGCGAACGGCAACATGGTGAAAGTTTTGGGTTGGTACGACAACGAATGGGGATACAGCAACCGTCTTGTCGACCTTGCCTGCCTCGTTGGGTCCAAACTCTGATCATGCACACCCTGGAGGACCTGTCGGTCTCCGGATCCGTCGTCATAGTTCGAGTGGACTTGAACGTTCCACTGGCACGGGACGAGGCTGGAAACCGCACCATCACCGATACCGGCCGCATCGAAGCTGCCTTACCCACACTTGACTACCTTCGTGAGCAAGGAGCTCGAATACTGCTGATTGCGCACCTTGGGCGACCAAAAGGAGTGGTGGATCCGGAGTTGAGTTTGGCGCCGGTCGCCGCAGCATTGTCGGAGTTCTTGGGAACGCCCGTGGATCTCGCGGCAGATATCGCGCAGGCCGAAACGATGCTCGAACGAACCAGCCCTGGGGAATTGGTGATGTTGGAGAACATTCGCTTCGATCCTCGGGAGACGAGCAAAGATCCGCTGATGCGCGCCGAGCTGGCTGGCGAGTTGGCCGCGCTGGCGGACTTCTTCGTTTCGGACGGCTTTGGCGTGGTGCACCGCGAGCAGGCATCGGTGACCGACATCGCCGCGCTGCTTCCCAACGCTGCCGGACGCCTGGTACATCGGGAAGCGGAAGTCTTTGCGCGTTTGCTCGGTGAGCCGTCCCGACCTTACGTTGTGGTTTTGGGTGGCTCGAAGGTGAGCGACAAGTTGGCTGTGATCGGCAATCTCATCCCCCGAGTGGATCGGCTTCTCATCGGTGGCGGGATGGCGTTTACGTTCCTAGCGGCGCAGGGATATTCGGTCGGTTCGTCGCTACTGGAAGAAGATCAGTTGCCGACAGTTCAGGGCTTCTTGGAACAAGCTGAGCGGCGGGGCATTGAGGTGTCGCTGCCTGTGGATGTTGTCGTGGCTGATCGCTTCGCCGCCGACGCGCAGGTGCGAGTAGTGCCAGCCGTGGCCATCCCTGATGGCTGGATGGGCCTGGATATCGGTCCGGCTACCGCACGTCGCTACGCCGAGCGGATTGCCGATGCCGGAACAGTCGTCTGGAACGGCCCGATGGGCGTGTTCGAGATGGAGCCGTTCGCTTCCGGCACGCGCACGGTGGCCGAGGCGATGGCCGCAGCACCAGGCATGACGGTTGTCGGCGGTGGGGACTCGGCAGCAGCCATCCGCACTCTCGGTTTCCCCGAAACCGCCTTCGATCACATCAGCACCGGCGGGGGAGCGAGTTTGGAATACCTGGAGGGCAAGCAGCTCCCTGGGCTCACTGTCTTGGAGGACACCGCATGAGCAGCCGCAAGCCCTTGATGGCCGGGAACTGGAAGATGAATCTGAACCATTTCGAGGCCATCGCCTTGGTCCAGAAGTTGGCATTTGGACTAAGTGACGAAGACCTCGAGGCGGTGGAGGTCGCCGTCTTGCCGCCGTTTACCGACATCCGCAGCGTGCAAACACTGATCGAAGGTGACCACTACGACATTGCGTACGGGGCCCAGGACGTATCGGTCCATGCCTCGGGGGCTTTCACCGGGGAGATTTCCGCGGCCATGTTGGCCAAACTCGGTTGCACGTACGTGACCGTGGGTCATAGCGAACGCCGCGAGTACCACGGGGAAGATGACGCGGTCATAGCGGCCAAGGCCGCGGCGGTATTAGCAGCCGAGATGGTGCCCATCGTTTGTGTGGGTGAGGGTCTGGATATCCGGCAATCAGGGGAGCACGTGCCCTTCGTGCTCGAGCAGTTGCGTGGCTCACTGGCTGGGTTGAGTGATGAGCAGGTGGCCGGGTCGGTTATCGCCTACGAGCCAGTCTGGGCTATCGGTACCGGTGAAGTAGCCACCGGCGAGGACGCCCAGGAGGTGTGCGCAGCCATCCGCGCCGACCTAGCCGACCGGACCGCCACGGTGGCGCAATCGGCACGGATCTTGTACGGCGGATCGGTCAAGGCCTCCAACGTGGCGGGGATCATGTCCTTTCCCGACGTTGACGGGGCCTTGATAGGTGGAGCATCCCTCGATGCCGATGAATTCATCGGCATCGTGCGCTACCGCATGCACCCTGCGGCCTCCAGCTAAACCCCAGGGGTATCCTGGGCCACCTCATGATCACCGTCCTCACCATCGTCCTCGCCGTGCTCCTGGTCATCACCAGCGGGTTATTGATCGTTTTGATCCTGCTGCACCGAGGTAAGGGCGGAGGGCTATCGGATCTGTTCGGTGGAGGCGTCTCATCTTCCATTGGCGGCTCTTCGGTGGCCGAGAAGAACCTCGACCGACTCACCGTAGGCATCGGGCTCGTCTGGGCAGCGAGCATTGTCGGGGTCGGCTTGATCATCAGTACCTAATCATTTAGCCCGCTCATCCCAACAATCAAGGAGTAGTCGATGGCAGGTGGCAGCGCGATCCGCGGCAGTCGAGTCGGTGCTGGACCGATGGGGGAGGCCGAGCGTGGTGAGGCGGCGCCGCGCATCCACATGTCCTTTTGGTGCGCGAACGAGCACGAGTCTCGGCCGAGCTTTGCTACCGACGCGGATATCCCCGAAACCTGGGACTGCCCGCGGTGCGGTCTTCCCGCGGGTACGGACAAAGCAAACCCGCCTGCGGCACCGAAAATCGAGCCCTACAAGACACACCTGGCCTATGTGAAGGAGCGCCGTTCGGATAAGGACGGAGCGGCCATCCTGCAAGAGGCCTTGGACCGGTTGGGCGGCTAATCAAGGCAGCGCCTGAATAACCTGCCCGTACTCATCGTCGGGACCAAGGTGTCGAAGTTCTTCCGCCAGTAGTTCATCTAGCCCGCGAAGAGGCAACATGATGCCGGTCGGGGGTGACCCGGGGCGCGACAAGGTGGCGTTTTGCCAGCGATCCAGGCTATGGGTGTGAGTGGTCGCGTGCGGTGCCGTATCGCCGGATGCTTCAGACGTATGCCGGCGCCGCACCTCGATTGGCCCGGAAGAGGTGTGCAGTGTGACCGCTTCGATGTGAGTGCTGTCCACATCCTGCATGCGGACCGGGGCCGAGAGCCGCAAGCCCAGCCACGTTCCTAGTAGCGGGGCCGTTGGCAAACCAGCGCCTGCCTCGATGACGATCTCGGAAGGTTCCGGTGTGGGTCCAGCATCCAAACTGCCGGCTAAGACCGTGCGCCAAGGTGTGAGTCGCGTCCAGGCCAGATCGCTGTCGCCCGGTTGATAGTTCTGCGAGCGTGCCTGCAATTCGGCCGACGGGTCCAGACCCATGGCGGCGTCTGTGATGCGTCGCGACGCATGTCGGCCGATCGGATCGGAGCTGGGGTCCACCGGCGCCCGGCCCGGCCAGTACGCCACGATCGGGGTGTCGGCCAGCAAGAGCGGAATCACCACCGAGCCGGAGTGCTCGGCAAGTGAACCCCGA
>DASYOJ010000080.1:0-4079 GCA_036007925.1 Candidatus Nanopelagicales bacterium | reverse complement strand
GTTACTTGCCGTGCCGATCGTGGGCATCTTGTTATGGCGCGATGATCCGACGAGCCGAGACACCGCAGCGGTGGTCTTCGTGATCGCGGCCATCACCGATCTTCTCGACGGGGCGCTTGCCCGCCGCACCGGTACCGAATCTGCGTTCGGTGCCTTCGCCGATCCCGTGGCGGATAAGGCACTGACGGGCGTGGCGTTGGTGGGACTGTCGTGGCTAGGAGATCTGCCCTGGTGGATCACGATCGTGATCATCGTGCGCGAAGTCGGGGTGACCGTCGTTCGATTGCTGGTTGTGCACCGCGGCGTGATAGCGGCCTCACCAGGAGGCAAACTCAAAACAGTGGTGCAAATCGTGGCCATCGCGATGTACCTGGCGGTCGGTCCCACGTGGTGGAACGACATCGCCCAAGGGGTGATGCTCGTGGCCGTTGCCTTGACTGTGGTCACCGGAGTGGACTACTTGCGCCGCGCGTGGGTGTTGACGCGAGGGGCACCGGCACGATGAGTGATGCACGCCAGGTGATCGAAACGTTGTTGGTTCGAGGATTGTCCGTGGCTTGCGGGGAATCGATCACCGGCGGCCTGGTGTGTGCGCAGTTGTCCTCGGTTCCAGGATCGTCGGCAGCATTGCGTGGCGGGGTTGTCGCCTACCAAACCGATGTCAAAGAGCACCTCCTTGCCGTGAGTCCACAGGTCCTGGCCGGCGGATTGGTCAGCGAAGGGGTTGCCGTGGCGTTGGCGGCGGGGGCCGCTGCCACGCTCGGCTCGGACGTAGGCATCGGCACCACCGGTGCGGCCGGACCGACACCGCACGATGGCGCACCACCCGGCAGCGCGTGGATCGCAGTGACGCTTCCTGACGTGGAGCCGTTGACCGAGCAGTTGCAGATTTCTGGGGACCGGGAGGACGTGCGAGACCACGTAGTAGCAGCAGCGATCGCCTTGGCCCGGCGCGCGCTCGAGGCGTGAGGTCTGCCCTGGCCACAGGCGGGAATACTGCGGCCTGGCGAGACGTTATCCCTTATGACAGCCTGTGGTGCGTCCCACAATGGGTGGGCGAGCACGGGTGCATGGGCGCCAGGGGTGCTCGTGCGGTTATGGTGGTAGGCAGAAGGGAGGCACCGCCTGTGATCGTCATGCGAGAAGTAATCGGCGAGGAGTTGCGCCGGCGACGCCAAGGCCAAGGGCGCACGCTGCGCGAGGTCTCGGGAGCTGCGGCTGTTTCCCTCGGGTATTTGTCTGAGGTGGAGCGTGGCCACAAGGAGGCTTCCTCAGAGTTGCTCGCTGCGATCTGCGATGCCTTGGATATTTCCTTGTCGGAGTTGCTGGCCTCGGTGAGCACCCAGTTGGCCCAGACCGAGTTGCAACACACTGCACCCACCACCCGGCTACCGGCCATGGTTACCGCTGGTGGCCAGCCCGCGTCCTTGCGCTCACTTTCCTAAGTGGTGCCAGGTTCCGGCTGACACCCCGGACACCACGCCACGCGTTGTTCGTTAGCAGCTCCGCTGTCGCGATTGCGTGAGTCAACGCGTTGCGCCAAGATCTTCGACCCGCACCGGCGGCAACGTTGCCCGGCGCGGCCGTAGACAAAGTGGGCGCGTCGCTCATCGCCGGTCGTCGACTGCGACGCCCGATCTCGATTGCCCATCATGAGAGTGCGGGCGCGTTCGAGAACTGCCTCCCGGTCTCCGGCAGCAATGTCGGCAACCGCAGTCCACGGGTGCAGGCCGGCGAGAAACAGTGATTCGCAACGGTAGATGTTGCCGATACCGGCCACTATCTGTTGGTTCGTCAACGCAGCGGCGATGCTGTCGCTGGGGTGTTGCGCGAGTCGGTCAAGCACCGGTTTCCGATCCCATGTATCGGCGAGGATGTCCGGGCCTAGGTGTCCCACCAGATCCCCTTCGCTTCGCGTGGGGACCAAAGCGACATCGTGTAACCGGTATCCGACAGCCACGATGTCGTCGGCGGTTAAGACGATGCGAATGTCATGTGCTGGACCGCCGCGCCAGCGCTCCCCGGTTCGATATAAGTGCCAGGTGCCGTCCATCCGAAAATGCGTGTGCAAAGTTCGTTCATCATCCAACCGAAACAGCAGATGCTTGCCGTACGGACTCACTTCCTGGATAGCCCGGCCGGAAAGGTCAACGGTGGCCAGGGCTGGGAGTCGAAAGTCGGTGGTGCGCAGGGTCCGCTGTGCTAACGCCGCATGGAGCCGGCGCGCGGCGAGGTAGACGGTGTCACCTTCAGGCACTGCTTGGCCACCGCCAACCACGGGGAGTGGGCGTGAAACCAGCGATCGACACAAGAGTGGTCCACACGCGCGATTGTCCGTCCGGGGGTTTCGCTGCGGTGAGTAACGACGTTCCATCAATCGTTGTCAGCAACGCACGTGATCGCGTGGTGAGGTGTTGGCGGTGGTGAGCCAGATCGCGCAGCAGCGCGGTGGCGTCGTCGTCGGATTCGATACCCCAGGTGTAGATCGACCCGCCGGAAGCCTCGACGTAGGCGCGCAGATTCGCACCGCGCAGGGCTACCACCGCACCGGTTCGGCGAGCCAGGCGAGGGTTCGTGCCCGCGTGCTCTGGCGCGGGCGGCCAGGGGAGCAGCGTGCCGAAAGGGCTAGCCGGATCGAGTGCAGACACCACATAGTCCTCGCGATGGGTTCGAGCGGCGCTCTCGCGGAGGGAATCGACGGCGCCGTGAACCGCGAACTGCGCGCCACCGGCACCATCTACCGCGTACACCCGCTGACAGCTGCCGGCTTCGGCAAGGGCGGACAGCACGCGGTACTGCCCGGCGAACCCGCCGGTGGGCTGCTCCTGGGACACCGTCAGGCGCGAGGCGATAGTCCAGCGTTCCAGCACGATGCCGGCATACTCCACGGCTGCCTCTTCGGGGTTGCTCGCTGGAGCCAGACCGTCGGGAGGGGTCAGCCCGGTGGTTGATTCGAGCCCGGGTGCCATCGACCACCGGGGGCCACCGGATCGAACCACCATCCGCGTACGGCGGGGCGATCGAGACCGTCCCCGGGTGCTCATGCGCGTGTTCACCCGGGGGCCTTGACGTCCGATGACCCGCGCTTGCAGGGCAGACCACGAATCGCAGGTGACCCAGCCATACGCGGCCAGATCCCACAACGTTGCTTCAACGCTCTCCCACGACATTACGGTTCCGGTGCGAATCACCGAAGCGTGCACGCTGTCGACATCGAAGGCACCACCGGCGCGTAGCACCTCCACAACGGCCTGCTCGGTGGGCTCGAGGTTGGCCCAGGGACGTGGTTGCCCATCACGCAACATCGCGCGAACGTCGGCCGCGATCGCGGCCGGCGCCCAAGCAATGGTCATATCGCGGCTGCCCAGTGGGCCCAGGCTCCACCAGGTGAAGGTCCGTGCTGCCAGGAGCGCATCGAGGTGCCGGGCCTGCACACCTGGGATTCGGGCGTGCACGATTCCCAGCACTGTGGAAGCCGGAAGGGGGAAGGCGCTGAGGCGATCGAGTGCGGCGGCGACATCATCGCCGTCGACCACGCGCGCGGCGGAAGCAGTGTTGCCCGCAGGTTGTACACCCGATGCTTGGAGTACGAATTGCGCGAAATCGGTTAACTCGACCGGCTCGATTTCCTCGCGCAGGTGGGCAACGCTGCTGCGCCGGATGCGTCGCAGTACATCACGGTCACAGAACTCCTCACCACTACCGCCGGGGCGAAATTCCCCGCGCAGGAGGGCACCGGAGGCCACCTGGGAGTGCAGCATCGAGTTCACCACAGCGATGGGGAGAGCGAATGCATGGGCGAGTTCGGTGGCGGTGAAAGGTCCGTGGGTGCGCGCATATCGAGACACCAGATCCCCGAGCGGATCCGGGGAGGTGCCGAGGTGGGCGTCGGGGATTCCCAGTGGTAGCACCGTTCCCAGTGCATCGCGCAGTCGCCCGGCATCTTCGATAGCCGCGATGCACGCGCGCCCGGCAATATGCACAGTGATCGCGCGACGCGTGCTGACCAACTGCGCCAACCATGTCTCCTGGATCCCACAGGCGGCGGCTGTATCGCCATCGAGGGGACCGAGGATGCG
>DASYOJ010000079.1:0-3426 GCA_036007925.1 Candidatus Nanopelagicales bacterium | reverse complement strand
CACGACATCTCCGCAAGCCACGAGACCGACCTGGACAAGACCGTCCGGGTGCAAGAGATCATCCATGCTTACCGTGTCCGCGGGCATCTCATGGCCGACACCGATCCGCTTGAGTACGACCAACGCACCCACCCCGATCTTGATGTCTTGAGCCATGGGCTCACGCTGTGGGATCTCGACCGCGAGTTCGCCACCGGCGGCTTCGGTGAGCGACCACTTATGAAGTTGCGCGAGATCCTCGGGGTATTGCGCGATGCCTACACGCGCACCGTGGGTATCGAGTACATGCACATGCAAGATCCCGAGCAGCGGCGCTGGATCCAAGAGCGCGTGGAGATTCCCCACATCAAGCCCAGTCGCGATGAGCAACTGCGCATCTTGAACAAGCTCAATGAATCAGAGGCCCTTGAGACTTTCTTGCACACCAAATACGTTGGTCAAAAGCGCTTCTCGCTCGAGGGCTCGGAATCCCTTATTCCGCTCCTCGATGGAATCCTCACCGACGCCGCCAAAGACGACATTCTCGAAGTCGCTATCGGCATGCCGCATCGTGGTCGACTCAACGTCCTGACCAATATCGCCGGCAAGTCCTACGGTCAGGTGTTCCGTGAGTTCGAGGGTGACTACGGCGATGATTCTGTCCAGGGCTCCGGCGATGTCAAGTACCACCTTGGAACCACCGGATCCTTCCTTACCCCCGAGGGCGAATACACCTCCGTGTACATCGCCGCTAACCCCTCGCACCTAGAAGCCGTCGATCCGGTTCTCGAGGGAATCGTGCGCGCCAAGCAGGACTTGTTGCCGAAGGAACGACGCACCGACATCCTTCCCGTGCTCATCCACGGTGACGCTGCCTTCGCCGGACAAGGCGTCGTGGCCGAGACGTTGCACTTGTCTCAACTTCAGGGCTATCGGACCGGTGGCACCGTCCATGTGGTTGTCAACAACCAGGTTGGCTTCACTACCTCGCCCAAGTACGGGCGATCCAGTGTCTACTCCACTGACGTCGCCCGCATGGTGCAAGCGCCGATCTTCCACGTAAACGGGGACGATCCCGAGGCGGTGGTGCGCGTGGCCCAACTAGCCTTCGCGTTCCGTCAAGCCTTTCACAAGGACGTGGTGATCGACCTTGTGTGCTACCGCCGCCGCGGCCATAACGAGGCAGACGATCCCTCGCTCACCCAACCGCGTATGTACTCGTTGATAGATGCCAAGCGTTCGGTACGCAAGCACTACACCGAAGCCCTGATCGGTCGCGGCGATATCACGGTCGAGGAGGCAGAGACTGCACTCAAGCACTTCCAAGAGCAGCTCGAACGGGTGTTCCAGGAATCGCGTTCAGCAGGCGACGAGTCCGACGGCGACGAATTCGCGGCCCGCGCTAAGGACATCATCGAGACCGGGCAACTCGATCTAGCTCCACAGACCCCCTTCACCGAGGTAGACACCGCGATCAGCACCGAGCAGATCGAAACCGTGATCGATTCGCAGTTGACGTTGCCCGAGGGATTCCATGTCCACCCCCGTCTTGCACCACAACTCCAGCGCCGGGCGCAGATGGTCGCTGAGGACAGCATCGACTGGGGGATGGCCGAAGCATTGGCCGTCGGCTCGCTGCTGATGGAAGGGCGGACCGTACGCCTTGCCGGTCAAGACTCCCGACGCGGAACGTTCGGCCATCGCCACATGGTGATCGTCGACAAGGAAACCGGCTGGCAGTACAAGCCGCTCAAGCAGTGCTACCGCGACGGCGGCAAGCTCTACGTCTACGACTCACTGCTCAGCGAGTTCGCTGCGCTGGGTTTTGAGTACGGGTACTCCGTTGCTCGACCGGATGCTTTGGTGATGTGGGAGGCGCAGTTCGGCGATTTCGTCAACGGAGCGCAGACCATCACCGACGAATTCATCTCCGCTGGTGAGCAGAAGTGGGCTCAGCGCTCGGCGGTCACGCTGCTCTTGCCGCATGGCCATGAAGGGCAGGGTCCGGATCACTCCAGCGCTCGCGTGGAGCGGTTCTTGCAACTGTGCGCTCAAGACAACATGACGGTGGCTATGCCCAGCACTCCGGCGTCGTACTTCCACCTACTGCGCTGGCAGGTATTCAGTCGGCTCACCCGGCCGCTGATCATTTTCACCCCGAAGTCCTTGCTGCGCGCCAAGCACGCGGTGTCGTCCAAGGCTGACTTCACGTCCGGCACCTTCCAACCCATCTTGCTTGATCCTGATCATGAGGGCGAAGGCATCACCAAAGTGCTGCTATGTAGCGGGAAGGTCTATTACGACCTCGCCGCCCACCGAGAAGAGCACGGATTGCACGACACCGCGATTTTGCGCTTCGAGCGGCTCTACCCGATTCCCTTCCGGCTGCCCGAAGTGATGCAGCGCTACCCCAACGCAGAGATCCGCTGGGTCCAAGAAGAGCCGGCGAACCAAGGCGCCTGGAGTTTCATCGCGATGAACGCCCCCGGCATGGTCGGTCGGCCTATCGAAGGCGTGGCCCGGCCTCCGTCATCCTCGCCTGCGGTCGGTACCCACCAACGTCATGTGATCGAACAGCAAGCGATTCTCGAGCGCGCCTTCTCCTAAGGACGAGCCATGTACTTCACCGACCGAGGTATCGAGGAGCTACAAGCGCGGCGTGGAGAAGAAGAAGTCAGCATCGATTGGCTCGCCGAGCGCATGCAGGAATTCGTCAACCTGCATCCAGACTTCGAAATACCCGTGGAGCGTCTGGCCACCTGGCTGGCGCGCCTAGACGACGAGGACTAGCCCCGACGCCGAAGGGGTTGCAGACGAAACGCGATCCTGCCGAGGATGAGGTCGTCCCCGATGGGCCCGAATTGCCGGCTATCGGTGCTGGCCGGAAGGTTGTCACCTTCTACCCACCACCCGCCTCCGACTCGACGCACCACACGCTTAGCGGTGACCAGTTCGTGTCGATCCGGATGACGCAATAGCACGACATCGCCCACCCGGACGCGCACCCGAGTGACTGCCAGGTAGACCTCCTGGTTTCGCATCACCGGCTCCATGGAGGGACCGATGATGCGAACCGTGGTGAGTCCGATCACCGCACCATCCTTGCTGGTTGTCCAACTCCCGGTCGCTACTAGGCTGGCCCTCATCGAGATACGGCCAACCCCGAAGGGAATCGACATGCTCGACCGCCTCCTCCCCCCACGCCTCACCGCCTACGCCCACTGCGATCTCCCCTGCGGTGTCTACGACCCCGCACAGGCCCGCATCGAGGCCGAATCCGTCAAGGCATGCATGGAGAAGTACCACGCCTCTGACGATCCGGAGTTCCGCGCCCGCGCTATCTCCATCAAGGAAGAGCGCTCCCACCTGGTCAAGGAGCACCTATGGGTGCTGTGGACCGACTACTTCAAGCCACCGCACTTCGAGAAGTACCCGCAACTCAACGAG
>DASYOJ010000078.1:0-3759 GCA_036007925.1 Candidatus Nanopelagicales bacterium | reverse complement strand
AGGCCGGATTGCGTCGTGACGGCTCGGAAGTCGCGTTCGTCGAACGTGGCAATCCGCCGGGTGCCGAGCGCCTCCGCGGCGACCATGACAGAAGCATCGGTGAGACCGAGTTCCAGATCTTGGTAGCGAACCAACAGCCGTGAGCATGCGAGCAATTCCCTCTCACCGAACCGGGCTAGGGAAATCGGGCCCTCCAGCAAATGCTCGATAACTCGAGCCTCATGGCTCGGGCCGAAGCGCTCGAGGACGAAGTAGTCCACTTCAGCGATCACCAAGGGCGTTGTGGCGAGGGGCTCTGGAGTGGTCTCCAGCAACTCGCGGGCCGCAGCATGGTCAGGATCCGTTGCGAAGAAGTAGGCGAGGAGTACGCCGGTATCGACGATGATCAATCTTCTCCGAATCCCTTCAGGTGCTCTTCGATGTTTCTGCCGCTCACCCCCTCGGGCAAGGGGTCGGTGATTATTCCCGCACCTGTCATGCGTCGGGTCAACTCCTTATCCACAGCCAGCCGGATGATCTCCGCCTCGCTGAGCCCGCGCCGCTGTGCTTCGGCGGACAGCCGGGCCTTCATCTCTTCGGGCAGGTACACAGTTGTTCGGTGCATGCCATATATAGTGCCATACGTGGGCTCCCGTGCATACGACCTCTTTTGGGGCACCGGCCTGCGCGCCACCACCATCGCGCACCGCGTCCTGGACAAGGTTTCCGGCGGCCGAGCCATGCGCCGTTTCCCCGGGGGATCGCAGGTTGTGTGGATCACCACCCTGGGCCGTAAGTCCGGTGAGTGGCGGCGCACACCGCTTCTCGGGGTGCCGGTCAACACCGACCACTTCCACGGCTGGGGGATCGCCGGCTCGAACGCGGGTCAAGAGAAGGTGCCCGGTTGGGTTTTCAATGTGCGCGCGAATCCTGAAGGACAGATCCAAATCGACGACGACGTCCTCGAGTGCACGTTCACCGAAGTAGACGGCGACATCGCGCGGGACATCTACGAACGGTTAGGCAATTCGTGGTCGTCCTATCGGATGTACGAGCGCAACATCAAGCGATCCATTCCGATCTTCGTTGCTGAGATCCAAAGTGCTCAGACCGCAACAGGTGAGCCTTCGTAGGTTCCGGTCACGCCCAGCACCTGGAAACGGGTGAACATCTCCTCGGCGTACCAATTCAATTCGTGTGTGCGCCGCACGACTTCGGCATGCGCGGGCCGGCGGTAGGCGAAGTCCGAAATCGCCTTCGCATCGCGCCAGATACTGAACGTTCCCTGCAAGCCGACCGGTGCTTCCCCGATGCCGAGGGTGAACACAACGCCTGGATCTTCATGTAGGTCGAGCGACACCGGCGGCACTGCGGACCAAAACTTCGTCCACATCTGCGGCTTGATCCGCGCCCGGGTGATCGCGGCGATCGGTCCCGGGGCAGCCTTGGTGTCGGGCACCGTAAAGGGTTCGCGCCCGGACCACTTGCCGCGGCTCACCAGCGGTTGCATCGTGACGGTCAGGTGTTCGTTTGCGCTTCGGTTCCAGGCACGCGCAACTCGCGTTTCATCAAACGCTTGTGCATGGTCGTCATCGACCCAGGTGGTCAGCAGCGCCCAATGATGGGCGTCGGCATCGCGCATCGTGAAGGTCTCCCCGGAACCGGTGCCCATGAGTTTCGCGAACTGCAAACCCGGAAGGCTCTTCACAGCGCGGCGTTGGCTGCCCATCCGCAGAAAACTGCGCGCGACGTCCAGGCCCGAGACACCCCACACATCGAGGCGGACGATGGGCGGGTTACTCACCGCTCCAGCGTATGCGCGCGCCACGCGGAAGACACCATGTCCTCCAGGCCACGGGACGAACCCCAGTCCAGCCGCTCACGGATCGCATCCGTTGCCGCAAAGGTGGCCGGCGGATCACCGGGGCGCCGCGGTGCAACCTCGGCGTTGACGTCGGTTCCGATCACGCCGCTGATCACGTCCATGACCTCGCGCACTGAACTGCCCTGACCGCGCCCCACGTTGAACACGTCCGCTGCTTTCCCGTCTTCGCACAAGCGCGCTGCAGCCACGTGCGCTTCGGCGAGATCGACTACGTGGATGTAGTCGCGGATGCAGGTTCCATCGGGTGTGGGGTAGTCATCACCGAAGATTCGCGGGCGGCGACCTTCGTCGAGCGCCGCGAACACCATAGGAATGAGATTGTTCACGCTGTTGTCGCCAAGATCATCGCTGCCGGCGCCGGCAACGTTGAAGTAGCGCAGCGCAACCCAGGACAGATCCCACGCGATACCGCAGTCGCGCGCAAGCCACTCGCCCACCACTTTGGTTTCCCCGTACGGGTTCTCCGGAACCAGTGGCGCGTCTTCGCTCACTGGGTTCTCAGCTGGCGTTCCGTACACCGCCGCAGACGACGAATACACGAGGTTGCGCACGCCCTCGGCTTTCATTACTTCGAGCAGATCAATCATCCCGCCCACGTTCTCGGTGAAGTACTCCAGCGGCTTCTCCACCGATTCACCAGCTGCCTTCAACGCGGCCAGGTGGATAACGCCGGTAACGCTGTGCTTGCGAATCGCGTTTGCTACCGCCTCACGGTCTTGGATGCGCGCGCGAACGTGCGGCACGCCTTCGGGAACTCGGTGCGCGAGTCCGTGGGAGAGGTCATCGATCACCACCGGTTGCATGCCGGCCGTTTGCAGCGCGCGGATCACGTGGGCGCCGATGTACCCGGCTCCCCCGGTGACCAACCACGTGCTCATGCGAACCGATCTCCGGTGAGGCGTTCGTACGCCTCGATGTACTTCGCGCGCGTCTGCTCAACAATGTGCTCGGGCAAAGGCGGCGGTGGATCACCGGAGTCCTTGTCCCAACCCGACTCCGGCGACGTCAGCCAATCGCGCACGAACTGCTTGTCGAAGGACGGCTGCGGGTGTCCGGGCTCCCATTGATCTGCGGGCCAGTAACGCGAGGAATCAGGAGTCAGTGCTTCGTCGGCGAGCACGTATTCACCCGCGTACTTGCCGTGCAATCCCAGACCGATTTCGAATTTGGTATCCGCGAGGATCAAGCCACGATCGCGGGCGATCGCATCCGCGCGCTCATACACCGCCAAGGAGATACGCCGAAGCTGCTGGGCTTCTTCCTGACCGACGATCGTCATCGCTTCATCGAAAGTGATGTTCTCGTCGTGATCACCGAGCGCAGCCTTGGTTGCCGGGGTGAAGATCACTTTCGGCAGGCGCGAACCGTCCTTCAGTCCCGGCGGAAGGCCGTTACCGCAGATCTTCTGCGTTTGTTGATAGTCCTTCAGACCCGATCCAGCGAGGTAACCGCGGACCACGCATTCGATCGGGAACATCTCGAGCTTCTCGCACACCATCGCTCGATCGCTCACCTGCGCGGGCGGGTTAGCCCGGCTCACATGGCTGGGGACGATGTCCGAGACCTGCTCGAACCACCACAGGGACAGTTGCGTGAGCACCTTGCCTTTGTCCGGGATCAATGTGGGCAGCACCCAGTCGTAGGCAGAGATACGATCACTGGCGACGAACAAGAGGCGATCGTCCGGCGTGCGATACAGGTCGCGGACCTTGCCGCTGTACACATGCTCGTACTCCGGCGGCAGGTCGTAGTCCTGCGGGGCAATGCTCGTCACAGGATGTCTCCGGCTTGGTAGCCGGCGGCATCGGGATACCTCTCGGTGATCTTCTCGATGCGATCGGCAACCGCGCGCACCTGCGCACTCGCGGCGCCGGTGGACTCCAGCGGATCGGCAA
>DASYOJ010000077.1:0-3983 GCA_036007925.1 Candidatus Nanopelagicales bacterium | reverse complement strand
ACTACCGCGTCGATGAAGGATTCGAGATTGTCGTAGCCGAGTTCGGCGAGCATCGAATCAACATCCGATGAGCGCGGGCCAATATGGCGATCGTGAAAGTTCATGGCAACTCCAGGCGGGTCGGGGTGAACAGTGACGACTGCTCCCCCTCTGTTATCCGCGCGGAGCGCGACCTGAGAGCTTCACCGTGGCGAACCACGGCTTGCACCGTCGGTAGGGATCTGCGATCCCTTTTCCAGAGCTGCCTACCCGGGCGGTACCGGTGCCTGAGAGTTTGTCGGGGTATTGCTCCTTCGGCGGTGATGACCCTGGCGTGGGCCACCACTCTCTCCCGCTCGGGGTTGCTGGCTTGCTGAGTCTAACGCGCCCGGGGTGTTCATCGCGCGCAGTTCAACTCACCGCGCGGCGAGCCCGGCGACTGGCCAATTCATCGGTGATGCCCGCCGGGGCAATGTGTTCACCGGCGGGGTCTTCTGCCGGCAAGGTGGCCAAGGTTCCTTCGACTTCCCGCCAGACGCTGCCGACGGCAATTCCGAACACGCCCTGTCCACCACGGACAAGGTCGATGACCTCATCGGCACTTCGACACTCGTAAATGCTCGCGCCATCGCTCATCAAAGTGATCCGAGCGAGGTCTTCGCGCCTGCGGGTGGCTAGGTGATCCACCGCGGCGCGGATGTTCTGCAACGAGACACCGGTGTCGATCAGGCGCTTGATGATTCTCAACACCAAGATGTCACGGAAGCTGTAGAGGCGCTGGGACCCCGAGCCGCTGGCACCCCGCACCGACGGAACCACCAAGCCGGTTCGAGCCCAGTAGTCCAGTTGCCGGTAGGTGATGCCCGCCGCCGAACATGCCACCGGTCCCCGATATCCCACGTGGGCGGGAAGAGGCCGCAGATCTGCATCGTCGAAGAGTTCGCCTTGCCCCACTCCAGTGCCGTCTGCAGCCTCGTACTCGTGGGCTTCTTGGGCGGTGGGTATGTGCCTACCGGTCACGCGTTCCTCCTCCTCGCGCCCTCACCCTACTGCGCGGGCCCTGCTGTGGACCGGGGATCGCTAGGCCGGCTTGGCCTGGTGGGGAAGGCGTGCACCGTGAATCTAGGGACGCGCAATCCGTGGCTCAATACGACACGCCACAACGGCGCGGACCGAAGTCTCAACGTCAGGTGCAGCCTCAGGAGGGCCCTGGTGCCCCGAAATCTTCGGGCGTGACCTGGTCCAAGAACTCACGAAACTTCTCCACCTGATCTTCTTCGACCGGCTCGGATTCGTCGGGGATCGCAATCCCGGCTTCCTCCAAAACGCTTTCCGCACCCACGATGGGGACGTCAGCGCGCAGTGCCAAAGCGATCGCATCCGATGGTCGGGCTTGGACCTCTAAACCGCTGTCGAAGGCGATGATGGCGTAGAAGACTCCGTCCTCTAGCGCCGTGATGCGCACCTCGGTCACCGCCGCCCCTAGCGCCTCGAGGAGATCCTTCATCAAGTCATGGGTGAGGGGCCGTGGCGGGACGACTCCTTGCTGGGCGTAGGCGATCGCAGTGGCTTCGACCGCACCGACCCAAATAGGTAGGTAGCGCTCCCCCTCGGTCTCGCGTAGCAGCACGATCGGTGTGTTCGACGGCATTTCCATCCGTACGCCCACCACGTCCATCGGGATCATGGAATCAGGCTATCTGTCGATGCTGGTTGTGCCTACCGAGACGATCACGCGTTGAGCGAAATCAGGCTTTGCCGGAGCGGATCAACTCCGCTCGAAGGAGGGCACCGTGCAGCTGCACGAACAGCGAGGCGATCTCCTGGACGGCTTCGTGCGCCCGGGCCCGCGAGTCCCGCTCCCGGCCGCTGGTCCTGGTGAAGGGCGTGACCATCTGCTCGATCAAGCCCGTTTCCCGATCGGCCACTACCCGAAAAGAGCGCAGGTGGCGTCCTTCGATTCCGAACTCCGAGAGGCGGGCAGCAACCAGGCAGATGGCAACAGCGTCTTCGTCGTAGTGCCCAGCCGGCGAGACCCACACCAGCCCCAAATCCTCAAGTTCGGCGACATAGGACTCCTCGAGTTCGGTCGTCTCGGCTAACTCGGCGCGGGTAAGACGCAACCGCCCAGCACCCGGTCGAAAATCCTCCGGACGCAACCCCGTTCCAGAAACTGCAGCTTGGGAGGACGGTTGATCTAACTGCTCGCGGATAACTTTCAACGGTAGGTATTGGTCGCGCTGCAACGTCAAGATTTCCCGCAGGCGCCGGATGTCTTCGTCAGCGAAGCGCCGGTAACCGCTGGAGGTGCGGGCTGGGGTCACCAGACCTTCGGATTCCAAGAACCGAATCTTGCTGATGGTGACATCGGGAAACTCGCGCTTAAGAACGCTGAGCACCTCACCGATGCTGACGGTGCCCCGGGACGCCGGCTCGGGCGCTTGCCGTGCGCTCATGCTCCGGGCTCGACGCCCACCAGGAACACGAAGCGGAATTTGCCTATTTGGACTTCGTCGCCACCATCAAGGCGCTGATCGTCAACGCGCACCCGATTGACATAAGTGCCGTTCAGCGAGCCCACATCTCGAACAGACCAACCGTCCGCACCCCGGCGGAACTCCGCGTGCCGGCGACTGACCGTCACATCGTCCAAGAACACGTCGGACTCCGGCGAGCGTCCTACCCCAACGATGTCGGCATCGGCCGGCAGCAAGAACTCACTGCCTTCGGCAGGTCCGCGGTGGACCACCAGCAAAGCCGATCCGGTGGGCAATTCGCGGTGGATACCGGTGCCTAGGGCGGCTGCCGGACCTGTACCTGTCGCAGGGCCCGAGCCAGGGATAGCCGTGATGGCACCGGTCTGGTCGAGTTCCTCGCCGCTGAAGGCCAAGGCTGCACCACACGCCGCACAAAAACGATCCTCAGGATGCACGGGCTTGCCACACGCGGGGCATGTCATGAGTCCGGATCCTTCCTACACAGCGACAACTGACGGGGTCAGCCTAGGACCCTTGGGTCAACGCCTCATAGTCACTCGCCGAAAGCAAGCCGTCGAATTGGCCGACATTGCCCATCTGGACTTTCATAAGCCAACCCTCACCGTAGGGGGCTGAGTTGATGACTTCCGGGTTGGCGTCGAGTTCACTGTTCACCTCGAGGATGTGCCCATCGACCGGTGCGTACAACTCGCTGACACTCTTGGTTGACTCAACTTCTCCACACGACTGGCCCGCGCTCACGGTATCTCCTGGCGCAGGCAAAGAGACGAAGACGATGTCACCGAGGGAGTCTTGCGCGTAGTGCGTGATGCCAATCGTCACGACGGTGTCGTCGTCGCGTCGCACCCATTCGTGCTCGGTCGTGTACTTCAACTCACCGGGAATCATCAACTCGTTCCTTTCTTCCTCATTGACCTTAGCCGACCTGCGTTGACCGTGGCGTGGTGATCATCTGCCGCGCGTAGCCAAGACCAGCCCACCAATATAGGAAGGTTCCCCACAGGGCGAAGGCCCAACCGAAGGCGGTGAGGACCGCCCCCCACGTCCCGGGAATGGTGCCAAGGAGTAGCAGCGGAAATCCCCACAGCAGCGCAAAGGTTCCGGCCTTACCGACGAAGGTGACCGGCAGCGCGATCCGCCCGCTTCGCCGCAGCAGGGGAAGTAGCACCACCAGTAGGACATCGCGCCCGATGAGTAGCGCAACCAACCACCATCCGATGACATCGCGAAGCGCCAGGCCGACGATTGTCGCCAGAATGTACAGACGGTCGACCAACGGATCGAGCAGTTCACCAAGACGACTTTGTTGGTCGAGGCGACGGGCCAGATAGCCGTCGAACCAATCACTCGCACCGGCAATCACGAGAACTACGAATGCCCAGATATCGGCTTGCTCAACAAGAACGAGCCACAAGAAGACAGGAATCCCGACTAAACGCGCGAGGCTCAAAGCGTTTGGGATCGTCACGATCCGATCGTGCTGACTCATGCAGACGACGTCTCCTC
>DASYOJ010000076.1:0-2483 GCA_036007925.1 Candidatus Nanopelagicales bacterium | reverse complement strand
TGGCGAAATACCCCTGGAACCTCTAAGTTGGAACGTGCCAACGCGAAGCATGGCACATACTCATCCGCTTTTTCGACCCCCACTGAGGAGCATCATGGAGACCGTTCGCCTGACCATGGCCCAGGCCCTCGTCCGCTGGCTGACCGCCCAGAAGACCGACATCGACGGCGAGGTCGTTCCTTTGTTCCCCGGTGCGTTCGGCATCTTCGGCCACGGCAATGTCACGGCGCTGGCCGAAGCACTCGCCGAGGTGAAGGACACCTTTCCGACGTGGCGTGGACACAACGAACAGTCCATGGCGCTCTCGGCGATCGGCTACGCCAAGGCGATGCGGCGCAAGCAGATCATGGTGGCCACCTCGTCGATCGGACCTGGCAGCACCAACATGGTCACGGCCGCCGGAGTGGCGATCACCAACAGACTGCCGGTGCTCCTACTCAGCGGAGACACCTTCGCCCACCGCATCGTGGATCCGGTGCTTCAGCAGGTCGAACAGTTCAACGATCCGACCGTGACGGCTGCCGATACTTTCAAGCCCGTCACTCGGTTCTGGGATCGGATCATGAAGCCCGAGCAGTTAGTGAAGTCACTCCCCCAGGCCCTCGCGGTGATGCTCGACCCCGCCGACTGCGGCCCGGCCTTCATCGCCCTCCCGCAGGATGTCCAAGCCGAGGCGTACGACTACCCAGCGAAGTTCTTCGAGGAGAAGGTCCACTACATCCGCCGGCCGCAAGCCGATCCACGCGAGATCCAGGCGGCCGCATCCGTGATTGCTGGCGCCAAGAAGCCACTGATCATTTCCGGCGGTGGTGTCTTGTACTCCGGCGCCATCGAAACCCTCACCGACTTCGCCGCAAAGCGGAACATTCCGGTCGTCGAGACCTTCGCTGGAAAAGGCGCACTGGTTGACTCCAACCCCAACTACGCCGGCTCGCTCGGTATTGCCGGTGATGCGTGCTCCAACGTGATCGCCGAAGACGCCGACGTCGTCATCGCAGTCGGAACCAAGTTGCAGGACTTCACCACTGGCTCCTGGGCCCTGTTCAAGGATCCGAACGTGAAGATCGTCGCGCTCAACGCCCAGCGCTGGGACGCGATGAAGCAAAACGCGACCTCGGTGATCGCCGATGCCGACATCTCGCTGCAACAGATCGACGCAAAGCTCGGGGACTACGCCGCTCCAACGGAATGGCTGGCGCGTGCGCAGGCGGAGAAGGCCAAGTGGAACGAGCACCTCGATGCCATCGGCCAAGCGGTGAGCGATCCGCCTTCCTACAACCAGGTAATCCAACGGGTTCACCAGGTGTGCGATGACAGCGACTACATGCTCTCCGCGGCAGGTGGCTTGCCCGGCGAGCTATTCGCCGGCTGGCGCACCAAGGCGCCCAACACCTTCGATGTCGAGTTCGGCTTCTCCTGCATGGGCTACGAGATCGCCGGTGCCGTCGGTGCGAAGATGGCGCTGCCTGATCGTGATGTCGTGTCCTGGGTGGGCGACGGTTCCTACATGATGATGAACAGCGATATCTACGCCAGCGTGATGACCGGCAACAAGGTCATCTACTTCGTGTGCGACAACGAGGGATTCGCCGTCATCAACCGTTTGCAGGTGAACCAAGGCGGTGAGGAGTTCAACAACCTGCTGCGCACCACCAAGCACACCACCATGACGAAGATCGACTTCGTGGCACACGCAGCGTCCATGGGTGCGACTGCCGAGAAAGTCGAATCACTCGACGACATACCGGCGGCCTACGCCCGGGCCAAGGCTTCGGACAAGACCTACGTGATCGTGATTGATGTTGCCCAGTACGAGTGGGTTGGCGGCGGCACCTGGTGGGAAGTTGGTGTTCCCGAGGTCAGCAACCGGGCCGAGGTTCGCACCGCCCGCGCCAGCTATGAGGCCGAATCCAAGCACCAGCGCGTCGGTATTTAGCCATGGCGTTGTACCCGGAATTCACCGGCAAGGTCCTTGTCGCCACCGGTGGTGCTTCGCTTATCGTCGAGGCACTCGCCCGCCAATTTGTGGCCAACGGCGGCAGCGTTGTGCTCGGCGACCTGCAGGACGAATACGCCAATGCGTTGTTGGCTGACCTCGGCGACAGTGGTCGTTTCATCACGACCGACGTCACCTCCGATGCCGACCTCGATGCGCTACTCGCAGCCGCCGTGGAGACCTACGGTGGTGTCGACTTCGTGGTCAGCGCGCACACCACTTTCGCCTGCGGCTATCTGGACACCACGCGAGAGAACTGGCGCACCGCCTTGGACGTGAACGTCGCCTCGGCGGCCATGTTCATCGAGAAGGCAGTCCCGTTGATGCAGCAGCGTGAGGCCGGCGCTGCTGTGATCGTGACATCGGTATCCGGGAAGTCCTCGCAGCCGAACCGCCTGGTGTACCCGGTCACCAAGACCGCACTGCTGGGCTTAAACCGCAATTTGTCGCAGGCGCTGGCCCCACTGGGCATCCGCATCAACAGCGT
>DASYOJ010000075.1:0-1938 GCA_036007925.1 Candidatus Nanopelagicales bacterium | reverse complement strand
TCGTCGGCCGGACCGCCGTCGTTGCTTCCGTGGCCAGCGCAGCTTCCTCGCTCACCGGCACCCAAAGCACCGGCCGCAGATGGGGGGTCGCGGCGGCAGCTGTGGCAACGGCGGGCAGTTGGTCCCTGGCGGCACCGTGGCGCGCGGCTCCTGGGTCGCTGATTCGCGACGAAGCCGGCCCACACACCACACCCGGGCAGCAGCGGTTCTTCGAGGACTCGGTGCGTGAAGTGGCTCCGGTCAAGATGGCGGCGATCGGTGTCGGTGTGGGCGCAGCCATGTACGCGATAGCGCGTGGGGAATCGCTCCTGACCCATGGCATGGCGCGCCTGGCCAGTGCCACCCTCGGCGGCAAACCCGAGGATCACCGGGCGTTGGGGCGTTTGACAGCCCTAGGGATGAGCTTCGCTGGTGCCTACGTCGCGTTGAACCGCGCCTCGGCTTTACTCAGCAAGGGCGGCGGCGCCGTGGAGCCCGGAATGCACATCCCCCCGGACATCCCCGAAGTCACCGGCTGCCCCGAATCAGGCGTGGACTGGATGCGCCAAACGCGCGAGGGGGCCCGGTGGCTATCGGGCACCTTGCGCCCAGCAGAGATCACCTCGGTGATGGGCACCCCGAATGCCCGCCAGCCAATCCGGGTCTACGGGAGTTTGGACGTGGCCGAGGACCCGCACGAGCGGGTTGCCGTACTGCTGCGCGAGATCGACCGCACCAAAGCGCTCGAACGCGGGCATTTCGCGTTGTTCTCCCCCACCGGTTCGGGATACGTGAACTACGTAGCCACCGAGACCTTCGAGTACTTGACCGGCGGGGACTGCGCATCAGCTGCCATCCAGTACTCAGTACTGCCGTCGAGCTTCTCGTTGGGCGATGTGTCCACCGGGGTGGACCAGACCCGGATGGTGATCGACGGCATCATCGCGCGTTTGCTCGACATCGCACCCGAGCACCGGCCGCGCTTCTACCTATTCGGCGAGAGCCTGGGGTCCCAGGTGAGCGAGGGCATGTTCGAGGGCACCTGGACATACGGGCTGCCCGGCGCCAAGGTTGATCACGCACTGTGGATCGGAACCCCCTCGGCAACCACGTGGCGTAAGCAGTTGTGGGGTGAGCGAACGATCACCGAAGCACCCGAGATCGGCCCCGATCACGTTTATCTACCGCGCACGATTCGTGATTGGCTCGAGTTGCCCGCTGAACAGCGCGAGCAAGTTCGGTATCTGCTCCTGCAAAACGGCGACGACCCCATCCCGAAATTCGGTAGCCAGCTCATCTGGCGCAAACCCGACTGGCTTGGACCAGACCGGCCCATCGGCGCACCGCAGGGCACCCAGTGGGTGCCCGGCACAACCTTCTTGATGACCTTCATCGACATGCTCAACGCCCTGACTCCCACGCCCGGAGTCTTCGCCCAAGGTGGCCACGACTACCGCGAGGTACTTCCCGAGGCGATCCGCCAGACCTGGCGGCTGGCGGCAAGCGAGGAACAGATGCTCGCCATGAACCAAGCACTGCGCGAGCGTGAACTGGCCTGGGAGTTGTATCGGGACTGGTCGTCGGCACTCGCCAAGCCCGTTGACAAGAAGGACGGCGCGAAAGCGGCGGCACTCAAGAAGGCCAGCGATTGGGTGGGCTACCCGGTGGACGAGCAGCACCTGATCGATCTCGTGCGGCGCTCGTTACCCGTCCGCGCTGACCTGCTCACAGACAACTAGGGCATCGACGGCCACGGCGCCGTTGGGCCCCAAGATCAACGGATTGATATCGGCTTCCACGATGGTCGGGTGGTCGCCGGCCAGCCGTGAGAGCACCAACACCGTATAGACGATGGCATCGAAGGTTTCCTCGTTTGTGAGCTTGGCCAGACCCGGTGCCTTGCGCACCAGCCGCACCGCTTGATCGTGGGTGATCGGCGCCAGCGAGGTCGCGGTCAAC
>DASYOJ010000074.1:0-1796 GCA_036007925.1 Candidatus Nanopelagicales bacterium | reverse complement strand
AGTGATCGGGACTTCGTGGCCGAGTTCTGCTTCGTCGGGGCGATGATCGGTGTGCACCTCTCGCGCATCGGCGAAGAAGTCATCCTTATGGCCTCGCGCGAATTCGCGTGGGCGAAGTTGCACGATGAATGGTCCACCGGTTCGTCGATCATGCCGCAAAAGAAGAACCCGGATGTCGCGGAACTTGCTCGTGGTAAGTCCGGCCGGCTCATCGGCAACCTCACCGGGCTGCTGGCAACGTTGAAGGGCCTGCCCTTCGGCTACAACCGTGATCTGCAAGAGGACAAGGAACCTGCGTTCGACACGGTTGATCAACTGTTGCTCGTGCTACCTGCCATGACCGGAATGGTCGCCACGTTGCAGTTCGACACAGAACGGATGGCGGCGTCCGCGCCAGAAGGTTTCGCCCTCGCAACCGACATCGCCGAGTGGCTGGTGCGCCAAGGGGTTCCGTTCCGTAGCGCCCACGAGATCGCCGGTGCCTGCGTTCGCGAAGCGGAGGCTCGGGGCGTGGAGTTGTGGGACCTCAGCGCTGAGGATTTGGGAGCAATCGACTCCGCGCTCACCCCCGAGGTCTGCGAAGTGCTCAGCCTTCAGGGCGCCCTGGCTTCACGCAGCACATTCGGAGGCACTGCACCGGTGCGCGTGCGCGAGCAACTGCGCGCGGTCACCGAACAGACTGCGAGCGCTCGCTCGCACTGGAGTCGCTAAGTGCGTTATGCCATCACGCGAGCCTTGGCCGCCGGTTGGTTGGTCGTCTTGGTGCTCGGTTCGATCGCTCCGGCAGACACCGAGCAAATCCAGCCGGCCTATGTCTTCGGCGATTTCATTCTGCACGCGTTCGGCTACTTCGGCTTAACGGTCCTGCTGGTGCTCGCCCAACGCGCACCGAAAATCCTCGTGACTGCGATTGTCTCCGCCGTCATCGGTCTGGTCCTGGAGGGTGTTCAGGGCCTGACCGCCGATCGCACCCCTTCCGCGATGGATGCTCTCGCAAATTCCCTCGGCGCCCTCGCCGGCGCAGGATTTTGCTGGGGCAAGCGCTGGATCGACAGCGGACGCAAGCCGTGGGATCGAAAGCCCCTCACCAGCTAGAACTGCCGCCTTCCACCGCCCGCCAGCAATACCAAGACACCACGCTGCGGTAGGGGCGCAGCGGATCGCCGAGCGGCTCCAGAATCTTTGGGTCGATGTCACCTTCGCCGCCGTGCACGATGTTCCAGCCTTTGCGCATCGCTAGGTCACCCGTGGGCCACACGTCGAGTCGGTGCATGGTGAACATCAAGAACATCTCTGCCGTCCACCTCCCAATACCCCACAGCTTCGTCAGCTCCGCGACCACCGCGGAATCGTCGGGGTGGGTCAGCGCTTGCTCTAGGTCCAGCACCCCGGTGTGGATCGCATGCGCCAAACCCTTGATGGTCTTGGTCTTTGCTCCGGACAGCCCGGCTGCGCGCAGGTGGTCATCGCTGGTGGCGACCACTCGCTCGGGGGTGACCTCCCCGTCGAGGTGCAGTTGCACCTTTGCGGTGATCGAATCGGCGGCCTTGACCGACACCTGCTGGGCAATCACCGATCCAACAAGGGAATGAAAGGGAGTGAGCGACGTGCGTGCCCCTTTGCCGATGGTGCATAGGGGTGAGTCCTCGACGATCGCGGCGAAGGCAGGATCGATCGCCACGATGTGCTCGGCGGCCCTTCGCATCTTCGCCGAGGAGTACGCCACGCGCGCATGATGCCAGCCACCGGCTGTGGCGTGGTTATGGGCAACAATGCAGCCTGTGACCGGCATCATC
>DASYOJ010000073.1:0-1708 GCA_036007925.1 Candidatus Nanopelagicales bacterium | reverse complement strand
GTCGTGCATCCACGACCACACTTCCTCCGTGGTGAACGGTAAGAAGGGTGCGAACAGGCGGAGTTGAACCGAGAGAGCGAGAGTCAATGCGGCCCGAGCGCTGCGCGCGGCATCGTCTCCCTGGCCGCCGTAGGCGCGCTCCTTCACCAGTTCCATGTAGTCGTCGGTGAAATTCCAAAAGAAGGTCTCGGCCAATTCGAGTGCCCGGGCGTAGTTGTAATCCTCGAAGGCATCGGTGGCCTGGTGCACCACCTGGCGCAGCCCGGCGAGCATCGACACATCCAGCGGCGCGGTCACTGCTGCGGGATCGTCCACCAAACCCATCGACATCACGAACTTGCTGGCATTGAGGATCTTGATTGCTAGTCGGCGTCCGATCTTCATCTGCCCGACATCGAAGGCAGTATCGGTGCCCGGACGCCCGGATGCGGCCCAGTAGCGAACGGCGTCGGAGGAATAGTCATCGAGCAGTCCCATGGGAGTCACGACGTTGCCCTTGGACTTACTCATCTTCTTGCGGTCGGGGTCCAAGATCCATCCGGAGATTGCCGCGTGTGACCACGGCAAGCAACCGTCTTCCAAGTGTGCTCGCACAACGGAGGAGAACAACCAGGTACGGATGATTTCGTGGGCTTGCGGCCGCACGTCCATGGGGTAAACGCGGCTCCACAGATCGGGATCGCGCTCCCAGCCGCCGGCGATCTGCGGGCTGAGCGAGCTCGTCGCCCAGGTGTCCATAACGTCGGGATCACCCATGAAGCCGTTCGGTGCTCCGCGCTGTTGCTCGGTGAAGCCCTGCGGGACATCGCTGGAAGGGTCGATCGGCAAGTCGGCTTCGTCGGGAATGAGTACTTGGGCGTAATCGGGATTACCGTCTGCATCGAGTCGGTACCAGACCGGAATGGGCACACCGAAGAAGCGTTGACGAGAGATCAACCAGTCGCCGTTGAGTCCCTCGACCCAGTTGTCGTAGCGCACCCGCATGTGTTCGGGGTGCCAGATGAGTTCACTGCCGCGGGCGAGCAGTGCCTCGCGTAACTTCGGCTCACGGCCGCCGTTGGTGATGTACCACTGACGGGTGGTGACGATTTCCAGCGGCTTGTCGCCCTTTTCGAAGAACTTCACCGGGTGCGTGATCGGCTTGGGATCGCCCTCCAGGTGGCCTGTCTCGGTCAAGATCTCCACCATGCGTTCCTTGGCGGTGTGCGCGGTAGCGCCGGCGATGCGTTGGTAGTAGTCCGTGGGTTGGTCCCCCGCGATCCACTCGGGTGTCTCGCGAAGCACCCGCCCGTCCCAGCCGATGATCGGTCGCGTGGGCAACTGCAGCTCACGCCACCAGGTGACGTCGGTGAGATCGCCGAAAGTGCAGATCATCGCGATGCCCGAACCCTTCTCGGGATCGGCGAGCGAATGTGCCACCACGGGAACTTCCACATCGAAGCCCGGTGTGCGCACTGTTTTCCCGAACAGCGGCTGGTAGCGCTCATCGTCTGGATGCGCCACCAGCGCTACGCAAGCCGCGAGCAATTCCGGACGAGTGGTTTCTATGAAGACCCGATCGGTGTCGGCTTGGCTTGATTTCGGGAAGCCGATGCGGTGGTAGGCGCCGTCGCGCTCGCGGTCTTCAAGCTCTGCCTGCGCAACTGCGGTGCGGAAAGTGACGTCCCACAGCGTGGGTGCCTCGGACTGGTAGGCCTCACCGCGGGCG
>DASYOJ010000072.1:0-1844 GCA_036007925.1 Candidatus Nanopelagicales bacterium | reverse complement strand
GATGCGAGCATCGATGCCTTCGTACCGGCCGCATGCCAAAACGAGGTGCTCTCGGCTTGCCAGCGTCGTCGCCGTTGGTTGGTCGAAGCGGTAACCCGATGGTGTGGGAATGACCAACCAAGGATCGGCTTCGGCGCTCGCGCGGATGGAATCCAAGGCTGCACCCCACGGCTCGGGCAACATGACCATGCCCGGACCGCCGCCATAGGGAGTGTCATCGACGCTGCGGTGTTTGTCGCTGGCATATTCGCGCAGATCATGGACGCGCACATCCAACACACCGTTCTCGCGCGCCTTGCCGACCAAGGACAGCCCCAACGGTGCCAAGTACTCCGGAAAGATCGAGACGATGTCGATGCGCATCAGTCCTCCGGATCCAAGAGCCCCGGGGGTGGATCAACGACGATGCGGCGTTCGGCGATGTCGACCGTCGGCACGATCGCTGCGACGAACGGGATCAATACTTCGCGACCATCGGCGGTATCGACGACCAACATGTCCTGAGCGGGCAGGTGCGCCACTTCGCGCACAATTCCGATCGTCTCGCCAGCGGTGTCGAACACCTGGCACTCCACCAGAGCTGAGTCGTAGAACTCCTCGGGATCATCTGGCTCTTCGAGCTCGTCACGTTCGACGCTGATGATCTCCCCGCGAAGCGCTTCGACGCTGGTGCGATCGGTGTAACCCTCGAAGGTCAACAACAAGCGTCCGCTATGCCACGTAGAACTCTCGATCCTGAGCGATACACCCGAATCCGTCACCACGACGCATCCAGGCGCCAAGCGCCGATCGGGCTCGTCAGTGCGCACCTCGATCGAGATCGCCCCGCGAATACCGTGCGGGCGACCGATGCGGCCCACCACGACCAGCATGGCGCCGGTGCTTACCGCTCAGCGACGTCGAGAAAGTCCACCCGCACCGCTCGACCGTCGTTGACGGCGGTCATAACCGTGCGCAGGGCGGTGGCGGTACGTCCACTGCGGCCGATCACCCGGCCCATGTCAGCGGGGTTCACGGCTACCTCGAGGGTGGTTCCACGCCGTCCGCTGCGGGTGGCAACCGAGACATCGTCGGGGTTGTCCACGATGCCGCGGATCAAATGACCAAGAGCCTCATCGAGCATTACTCAGGCTTGCTTTCACTCGTTTCCTCAGCCGGCGCGTCCTCGCCTGCCGGGGCATCGCTAGCGGCCTCTTCGTGCTTGCCGGTAACCGCATGCACGGCGGCCTCAACAACGTCCTCGACTTTGTCAACAACGGTCTCGACGGCTTCTTCGACCTTCTCGGCCACAGTCTCGACGGCATCTTCGACCTTTTGCGCCGCGGTCTCCACGGCTTCCTTGGCGTCGTCCTTCTTCTTGGGGGCCGGAGTCTTCGGCTCGCTGGAAGCTTCCTTCACGGCGGCTTCGTAGGCGACCTTCTTGTCGGCCTTGGCCTCAGCGACCTTCAGCGTGCCCTCGGCACCTGGCTCCCCGGTGAACTTTTGCCAATCACCGGTCACTTTGAGGATCGCCGCGACCGCCTCGGTGGGCTGGGCGCCGACACCGAGCCAATACTGGACGCGCTGCGAGTCCACCTCGATCAAACTGGGCTCTTGCAATGGTTGGTAAACGCCGATTTCTTCGATTGCGCGTCCATTACGTGCGGTGCGCGAATCGGCGACGACGATGCGGTACTGGGGCGCATGGACCTTGCCGATGCGCTTCAACTTGATCTTGACTGCCACGGGTGGCTGCTCTCCTGACGTGTGGTGGACGGATGTGCGGCGACGTGGGGTGCCGTGCGTATCCGACTCATGGACCGCCGCGGGCGAGGTGAGAGGGCCACGCCGACGACGAGAACGAC
>DASYOJ010000071.1:0-3765 GCA_036007925.1 Candidatus Nanopelagicales bacterium | reverse complement strand
AGTGCGCCGACGGTTGGGCCGTGGCCAGCGGGCTAAATGGTCCGGTAGACGCGCCCGAGGACGGCCCACAGGGCGCCCCGATGAACATCATTTTCCAGGCCGAAGGCCAGTTCTGGGTACCCAAGGACGCCGCCGATGTATGCGGGACGCCTGACGGCGACGCCTACCCGAGCGATGCCGAGATCCCCGAGGCGCTGTACTCCGCTTGCTTGTCCGGCTGAGGTCGGGCGCTAGCGCCTAACGGTTACCGGCTCGGCTGCGAGTTCGGCTGCAGGTCGCGGGTGGTGTTCGCCTTCGTCAAGTTGACGGCCTTGCCCTTGTCGACCGGCACCTGCACCACATCGGAGTTTCCGGTGCGGGTGCTGGTGACGTAGATGTACTCACCATCTGCTGACCACGCAGGATCGGTATTGGCACCAGAGGTGGTCAGTTGGCGCATGCCGGTGCCGTCGATGTTCATCACGTACACCTGATCGAGGCCGGTCATATCGCTGACGAAAGCGATCTGTTGCCCGCTCGGGCTCCAGCTCGGTGCGAATTCTTTTTCGCCCTCGATGCTGACGAGTGCGTGCTTGTCGGTGCCGTCCGGGCGGATGAGGAAGATGTCGGTGTCCAGGACGGCGTCGTCGTTGACCTCGTCGCCTTGATCAACGCCGTCGGAATAGGCGATCCATTCACCGTTCGGGCTCCACGTGGGTTGCACGCCGCCTTGGGACAGTTGACGTTGGTTCGAACCATCGGAATCCATCAGCCATAGACCGAGTCCGCCCGAGCCGAACGAGACGTAGACGATGCTGCGGCCATCGGGGGAGAAGGAGGGCTGACCGTCCTCACCTTCGGCTTCGCAGGTGGTGAGGTCCTCACCGGTGAGGCCCGTGCAGTCCGTGGCGTTGCGGGAAAGGTTCCGCTGGTTTGAGCCGTCGGCGTTCATCACGAAGATCTCGGAGTTGCCGGTGCGGTTGGATGCAAAGACGATGCGGCGTCCACCTGCTGCCCAAGACGGGTTGCCGTCGTCGCTGGTGTTATCGGTCAACTGGCGAACCTTCGAGCCATCGGGCGACATCGTGAAAATCTCAAAATTCCCGGTGCGGTTGGAGGTGAAAACGACATCGCCATTGTCGCCAGGAAAGGCACTGCCCTGGGCAGAACCAACAAGGCCGATGGTCAGGGCCGAACAGGCCACAGCGATAGCCGCAGTGCGCATGGTTACTCCTTCGTTCGCGATCCTGGGAAGACTAAATTCTGGTACGGCCAGGACGGAAATCGGGAAGTCGAAGTGAGGGGCTATCCCCTCAATTTGCGACGCTCGAGCGAAGCCGCTCGGGCAGACCGGGCCACGAGCCGATCAAGAACAGCAGTCCGCCGATCATCGTCCCGGAGCCGACTAGTAGCGGGGAGATCTCCTCACCGCTCGACAGTGGCACGAAGGCGCCCACCGAGGAAGCCAGGAAGCACAGCGATCCGCCGAGGTTGAACAAGGATGCGCCCTTGATGCGGTCGCGAAAGTCGCCGCGGCCGGCGAGGGGATGGGTCGCCGAGACCAGCATTGCGCTGGAGATGACGAAGCACAGCGATCCGACAATGTCCGGTTCCCAGATGAAGATGTCCACCAGTAGTGGGCTGAGCCCGGGAATCAGGGCGGCGATCACCATCACCTGGAACAACACGGCACCGAACGCCTGGATGGTCGATGCCCAGAAGCGATGACGCAGGTAGCCGGTCCACCCGGAGGCGTTGTTGTCCTGGGCCTCCACCGAAGCCCGCCACCGCGCACCGTTAAGAGCTGTGGCACGGGCGTTCCAGGCGTCAGCGCTGGCACCGATTAAGTACAGCGTCGACCCGAGGAAGAACAACAGTGCCGAGGCCAGGATGCTGGCGTTGGAAATGGGCACGGCCACGATGAAGAGCACGGATCCGACCACGAACGGCACGCCGATCCAGCGGTTTCGATCCATGATCGGTGTGAGTACCTGGCTCGGGGAATCGCCCGAGTCATCATCGCCGGCGCCGCCGTTCAAGGAACCGAACGAGAGCACAGCAGGACGGTATCGCGCCGGGGCAAATCCGCCTCGCTAGTCTCACAAGTCCACCTCCGAGGAAAGAGAGCTCGCGTGTCAACTGAGCGCTATGTCATGACTTTGCGATGCGTGGACACCTCCGGGGTGATCCACGCCGTCTCGGGGGCGTTGGTGGGTATCGGGGGAAATGTTCTCGAACAGGCCCAGTTCACCAATGAGAGCACCGGAGTGTTCGCCATGCGGACGCGATTCGAATGCCCGGATAACGACGTGGCTGCAGTGCGCGCATCATTAGAACAGGCGACGAATCAGTTCGACCCGCAGTTGAGCGTTCGCCGCGAAGGTGATCGACCGCGCGTGTTGATCATGGTCTCGCAGTACGACCACTGCCTGGTGGATCTGCTCTACCGGCAAAACGCCGGAGAGATCGCGATGGACGTACCGGTGATCGTGTCGAATCACCGGGTATGCGAACCGATCGCCGAGCAGTACGGCATTCCCTTCCGGCATATACCGGTGGAGAAGGGCAAGAAGGAGGAAGCCGAGGATCGGCTGCGCGAGGTTATGGCGGAGTTCGATGTCGATGCCGTTGTTCTCGCCCGCTACATGCAAATCCTCAGCGATCGGCTATGCCACGATCTTCAGGGCCGAGCGATCAACATTCATCACTCGTTTTTGCCGGGGTTCAAGGGTGCTCGCCCGTATCACCAGGCGTATGACCGGGGAGTGAAACTCATCGGGGCGACAGCGCATTTCGTGACGGCCGACCTCGACGAGGGTCCCATCATCGAACAGGGTGTGGAGCGGGTTGAGCACCATCACACGGCAGAGGAAATGGCGCGCATCGGCCGCGACATCGAGCGGCTGGTGCTGGCCCGCGCGGTGACACTCTTTGCCGAGGATCGCGTGCTGCTGGAAGGACACCGTACGGTGGTGTTCAGCTGAACGGTCATGCAAGGAAAGCTATGGACATCCGGGTAAGGGGGTAGGGGTGCGAACGCTCGTCGTCACCAATGACCTCCCCCCCAAGACCGGGGGAATCCAAACTTTCGTGCACGAAATCGTGCGCCGTCAGGATCCGGATTCGATCGTGGTGCTCGGCCCCGCGGAAGAGGGAAGCGCCGCTTTCGATGCGAGTGCTGGGTATGAAATCCACCGGCACACAGGTCCGATCATCCCGACTCCTCGAATGGCGCGACGGATCTGCGAAATAGCCGCGGTGACAGGCGCCGAGCAGGTGATGTTCGGTTCTGGATTGCCCAATGGGCATCTCATCCCACTACTGAGGCGCTCGGGTCTCCCCACAGCGTTGGTCATCACCCATGGCAACGAAGCCGGATGGGCGCAACTTCCCGCGGGCCGCATATGGGTACGCCCACTCAACGGCGCGCGCCATGTCACCTATCTCGGTCCCTTCACGTACAACATCCTCAGCCGCTACATAGCCCCGGCCAGCCGGCTGCACCGATTGTCCCCGGGCGTCGATACCGAGCGGTTCCATCCAGGCAGCGGCGGAGAACATTTTCGAAGTCAGTGGGGACTCAGCGATCGATTCGTGATCGGCACCGTCACCCGCTTGGTCCCGCGCAAAGGTGTCGATTCCCTCATTAGAGCCCTCGTGCACGTGCGACGAGTTGTGCCCGAGGCGGCGTTAGTGGTCGCCGGTGATGGTCCGTGCCGAGATGAGTGGGAAGCGTTGGCGCGAGATGTTGGAGTTTCCGACGACGTCTTCTTTGTCCGTGACGTG